>NZ_JBSFLZ010000007.1:0-110257 GCF_053599315.1 Saccharopolyspora sp. NPDC000995 | reverse complement strand
TTTCGGCACGCCGTTCTCCGTCCCTCGGTTCCTGACCTTCGACAAGCCAGAAACCTAGACGAAGCAACGGCGTGCCCCCGTCTCCGGGCCCAAAACCCCAGCTCACACCACCCACGGATCAGTCACAAGAGCCTTAATTTTGCTGACTCCGCAAAATTGATCGCGAAGATTATGGTAGAGGAGCACGGTAGTCATGACCGAGATTCGCTGGCGCAAAAGTTCATACAGTAACGTTAATGGTGAATGCGTCGAAGTCGCCACCACATTAGACGCAATCCGCGATTCGAAGGACCAGGACGGTGCGACGTTGGCTGTTGACGTGAGCACGTTCGTTCGTGCGGTGCAGCAGGGTCGTTTCGACCGCTGAATGTATGACGCCCCGGTGCATCGCACCGGGGCGTCATTGTTACTCGAACGTCATCGGTCGTCTCGGTCGAACGTGATCCGGCCGGTCAGGTCCATGCCGGTGACCGGCCGGGAATCGTGGTGCACCGCCAGGCACACCGCGGTGGACACCGAACCACGCGGGGCGATATCGACGAGGTTCCCGCCGTTTGCCCTCGCCTGCTCGACGCCGCCCGCGGGGATCGTCGACGCGGGCTCAACCGCGAAGACGTATTCCGTTCGGTACCAAGGCAATCCGGGTGTCGCGTTGCCTTCGAACCACAGCCAGGCATTCGGCAGCACGTCGCCGTTCCACGCCATGGCCACGCCCAGGTCGCCGTCGGCGCTCGTGATCGACACCCAGTGTTCGGTGAAATCCCCGAAGTACGCGAGCGTGGCCTGACCGGGACCGCCGGGAGGCAGCGTCGACAGCTGCGAGACCGGCCACGCGAGCGTCGCACCGGCTTCCACTACGTGACCGGACGTCTGGTCCACCGTGAGCTTCTGCGCACCCGATGCGATCCGCGCCCCCGGCGTCACCAAGGGTGCGCCGAAGGCCGGGTGGTGCACGATCGCCACCGAAACCGGGTCGGGACTCTCGTTGTGGAAAGTGTCCTCCACCTTCAGCACCGATCCGTCCAGCACCACCTGCCGCCGAATCCGCAGCGGAGCCTGGCTCAACCGCACCGAAAGCGTCGCAGAGTCCGAAGTGGACAAATCGACCTTCCAGCGCAGCAGGCAAGCTTCACCGTGAAAACCCCAGGTGCCGCCCGCGACGTTCGACGCATCGCCGGCGTTCGGGCACAGCAGCTGCCAACCACCCTGGTACATCGCCTGCCAGGACTGGCGGGACTCCGGCGCCCACGGCCCGGGCTGGGCCGAATCCGCCCACGGCGTGCGGTAGAGCAGCTGCGCGCCGGTCCGGGCATCGGTCAGCGCGGTGATGTCCGCGCCCCGGTCGGGCGTCAACTGCACCGCCAGGTGGTCGTTTCGCAATTCGAGTTCAGTCGTCACGGAACACCGCCGATCGCTTCTCCAGGAACGTCGCTAAGCCTGCCTGTGCATCATCGGTGGTGTAGAGGCAGAACAACACCTCCTGTTCGCCGGTAAATCGGCTTTACCGGGCCGGTGCGGCGAGTCGGCGCTGAACCCGCTGCCGAGCACCCCGGCGGAGCCCAGATCGGGACGGCCGGTGCCCATTGGCAAGTCGAATCCCGGCCAGATCGGCTCGACTCCAACAGGCCGCGAAAGGCGCCGACCGTAGACTTGCGGTCAGAACGGTTTGGAAGTGGATGCGGATGTGGGAGCGGTTGTCACCGGAGTCGGTCGCCAACCAAGTCGAGCTGCAGATCATGCAGGCGATCGGGCGCTACGGCCCGGGCGACCGGCTTCCACCGGGCCAGGTGATCGGTCGTCGGGCCGAGCGGAATCGGCAGTTGGGGCGCGGATCTCCCTTTGATGTCAAAGGGCTTCCCGTTCCTCTTCGGGGATCGGCGTGGCCGCACGAGCGCGGTCCAGGAGCCTGCGCACGCCCGCTACGACGTCGGCATCGCGATCGGCGAGCCAGGTCAGCATCGCGTGGTCCTCGCTGTCCAGGTCCACGCCGTCGAGCGGAGCTCGCAGCAACGCCAGGTTCACCGTGGTTCTACGGGACCGGGCATCCCGCCCGGCTTGCAACTCGTTGCGCACCCAGGGTCGGTTCGCGACCTGAAGCAGCCGACGCGTGTCCGCGTCGGACAGCCATGCGTCCAGCGAGTTGCTCACAACACCATCCATGGCAGCGCCTCCTCGCCTAGGTCCATCCGACCTCATCCTCTGGGTACCACCGCTGCGAAACAGGTCCAGGGACGAAAGTCCCAGCGATTCAGACGCGGTGATACTGCCGCATCCCGACGCCGCTTGACCGCACCCGAGGCCCGACGATCCAGAACACGCCTGTTCACGACGCACCCAGTAGCCCAAAGGACCACCCATGTGGGTGATGCCCGAGGCCGCTGAAGAACCGTTGCAGCGCATAGACTTCCGCCTCGTGACTGCAGTACCGCACACCTCGACCGAGGCAGCCCTGCGCGACGCGGTGGACACAGCACTCATCGATTTGCTCACCGCGCAGCACAATCCCGACAACCGAGCGCACCAGGCGTTGACCCGCGCGGTCGGGCTCCTGGACCAGCACCCGCACATCGAGATCTCCGACGACGCCGTGTCCGCGGTCCGCACCGCCGCCGACCACCTGGCCGAGGGCGACCGTGACGACGCGCGAACCGCCCTTGTGACCGCTTGCAGCCAACTAGCCGCTCCCGGCTCCCGGCTGAACTCCCGTAACACCGGCTGAAACGCCCCGGAAAGCGGGAGCCGGGCACGGTCGTGGCCGACGCCACGACGCGTGTCCGAATCACTGCGGAACCGGTTCACCCCGCGGCTGCTCGTCGCGGTGCACCCCCTGTCTCAGCCGGTCCGCCAGTTCCTCCAGGAACCAGTTCAGCACCGACTCCGCAGCTTCCACATCGGCGGCCGCACCCCTCCCCAGAGCTTCCTTGCGCGCCCGCCCAGCAATCCTGATCTCCTCGCACAACTGCTCGTACGGGAGGTCGCTACACCTCGTGAACAGATCCATTTGAGACCACTCCGTGGCCATCGAGGGACCGGGGACTCGCGTTGCAGCGGGTCCCCGACCTCTCGCCCCCATTTTTTTGCGTGTCCTCGAATCAGCTCGAGGACGGCCGATCGGCTATTTCGTGCGCACCTGTCTAAACCATATCTCGCAGCGCCAACAATTACCTCCCCCAAACCGGGCACATGTTGGAAATTTACCACCACATCGAACAGGCCCATCGCCGTCGACGCTCGGCGGCTACGAGTTCCCGCCCCGCCAGCAGACCGAGACGGTCGAGCAGGCGTCCTATATGGACGCATCGGTGGCGTGTACCTGCATGGCACTGCAGATGGTGACCGGCACGAGCACGACCGCCGCATACCTTGGCCAGGCAGCCCCGCGGGCCAGCCACGTCCAGGCGGTGCGCGGTTGCGGGTCCATGTTGTCAGAGCAACCATCGCCGTGTTGCCGGGGAGGCAATGAGGTGGCCTGCTTCTTCGGAGGGATTTTGGGGGGAGGCCGAAGAAGCAGGCCACGGGCGGGCGATCGCGGTACCGCGGCTGTGTTTAGGGGAGGCCCGCGATCACTCCAGGCCAAGGTATGCCCACGCGGCGAGCGCTGCGCGCTCAGGCGTGCGGCCCGCGCGGCACCGACCGGAGAACGCCCCTTGGCCCGTGCGTGGCGTTCCCCGGTCGGATGTGGCCGCCTGCGCTCCCGCGTGCAGCGCGCTGAGCTGCTCAAATTGATCGAGAGCCACTCAGCGCACCGCCCGGGATCCCATTTCGGCCGCCCGGCACCGCCGATGGCCGCTTGGCGGCGGCGACCGCGTTGGCCCTGCACAGCCGGGCCTTGTCACTCGACCGGGTAGTTCTCGTCCACAGTAGCCCGATCGGAGTAGAACACCAGTCAGTGCCCTCCCGGAAGCGGAGGTTCTGCACGCGCCTGGGCGCTCAGGTACCGACCCGGTCAGCTTCGATCATCCCGGCCATCGCGAGGATTGCGATCAGCGGCTGCAGCGCCCGGACGGGCTCGAACCCGCGCGGGAATCGCTCCTCCCCCGGCGCGGCTTCGCTGCCGCTGGCCGACACGAAATGCAGGGTGCACCGGTCGAAGACGCTGAACGGGGTCAACGCGGCGTGCTCCCCGCGGTTGCGCAGGAACGCGTAGACCGAACTGCTCTCCATGTGCAGGAGCGCGGGATCGATCGCCGCGAGGGAACCGTTGCCATGCCGCAGCCAGCGGTCGATCGGCGGGAGGTATCGCAGCCGGTCGGACTTGGTCGCGACGATCGCCGCGGGAAGCCGCTCGAAATCCGGCACCGCCCGGAGCCGGGCCAGGGACATCTCGAACGCCCGGTTGCCGACGCACTCGGGCGCGGCCTCCAGCCCGTGCACGAAGATCACGGCACCGGTGCCGATCAGGAAGCGCGCGAGCCGGGCATCGCCGACCGCCTGCAGGTCCTCGCCCGCCACGTCGAAGAACACCAGCGGCCGGATTCCGCCCGGCCCGCTGAGCAGCAGGATCTCCGCCGGGTCGGTCAGGCCTTCGGGGGTGCCCGGCAGTTGCGCACCGCGTCCGGCCGGTTCGAGGGTCTGTTTCCGGTAGCGGTCGTGACGGTGCAAGTCCAGCGCGGTCGCCGTCAGCCCGTAGGGCGTCAGGCCGCCGCGATCGACCACCTCGCGGACCATCGCGGCGAGCAGGTGGGTCTTGCCCGCTGACGGGCGGCCGATCATCGCCACGACCAGCGGCGGGCCGTGGTCGTAGTACGTCGCGGGCAGGAAGTGCTCGGCTACGTCTTCCGACGGGTTGGGGCACCGGCGGTAGCCGCTGAGGCTGCGGAACTGCCGCTTCTGCGGGTCCTGCGAGGATGAGTCGTCCTCGACGAACGTCCCGTCCTCGTGGCGCCACAGCTCGTCGTCGGGCAGCGGCCGCGGGTAGGAGTCCAGGCACACCGGGCAGCGGACCAGCGCCGGCTGTTCGTCTACTTCGGACTTCCAGGCGCGCCGCCAGGGCAGCCAGGACCGCGACGGGGCGCTGCGCACCGCCCGCGCCGCCGCGCGTCCCCGCTTGCGCCGCAACAGGTCCACGTAGGCTTCGACGCCCGGAACCAGGGCGCTGCCGGGAACGAAGACCGGCGACTCCGTGGGCTCGCGGAGCCTGGTCAGCAGGTCCGCCGGAGTCGGGCGGGACTCCGGCGGGTTGACGAAAACCCCGTCGAGCAACGTGCTCAGCGCGCCGCCGTCCACCGTGAGGTCCGGCGCGCCGCGCCCGGTGTGCGGGTGCACCGTGCGCCACAGCGCCAGTCCGGCGTCCCAGACGTCGTCGCGGACGTCGGCTCGCTGGCCGTCGGGCGTCTCCCGCGGCTCGCCGATCCCGGCGGCCCGCTCGAAGTCGACGAGCTGCACGGTCCTGCGCCCGGAATCCCACCGCAGTGTGCCGAGCTCCACCCGGCCGTGGGTCACGCCGGCGACGGCTGCGAGGTGCAGGGCACGCAGCACCCCTACCTGGAGCCGGTAGCGGTGCTGCGCCCCGAGTGCCGGCAGCAGCCCCTCGACGGGTTCGCCCCGGTACGGCTCGACGAGGACGAACGGCTCGTCGCCGTCCACGTCGTAGTACCGCAACCTCGGCAGCTCGGGCGGGTAGCTGTCGTGCGGGAACGCCCACGCGAAGCGGTGCAGCGCCCGGATCTCGCGGTCCAGCGGGCGGAGCCGCCCCAGACCACCGGAATCGGCGCGGGGGACCCATTTCTGCAGCAGCTGCGGGCCGTCGTCCACCGACACCAGGCGGGTCGGCAGGCCGCCACCGGAGACACCGACGTCGCCGACCACCGCCAGCCGGATCGTGCGCGGCGTGCCGTCGATCGCGCGGCACCGCACCTCGGTCGTCATTGGAACACCCCCTGCCTGAGCGGGACGAGCCGCAGGGTGCCCGCGATCTCGGCTTCGCCGGTCCAGGTGACGCCCGATGGATCCCCGCACCGACCGCCGCGTACCGACGCGGGTGCGAACCGCACGAGTTGCGCGCGGTCGGCCATGGCGCTGACCGCACCGAGCTGCCGGGCGTGGCACAGCTGCGTCATCTCGGCTTCGACGTCGCACCGGAGCACGTCGCCGACCTGAGAGTCCTCCCACAGCCGGGCGGCGAGTTCGGCGCGATGGGCGCGTTCGCGGGCGAAGGGCGGTGGCACGAGCAAGCCGTACTGCCCGAGGTGTTCGCGGTAGGCGGTGAGCAGCCGCTCGGCCTCCCGCGCGTGTTCTTCGCGCGCTGCGGGCCGGTCGGCGTCGATCCCGGCCCAGCACGGGCGGAGGGCGGCGATCGTCAGGTCGACCAGGTCGGTGACGACGACCTCGCGCACCTCCTGGTGGACGTCCCGGTCCGGTGGGTCGTACGAGTGGTTTCCATCGTGCTGCTCGGGAGAACCTTGTAGGCCGGCCGCGCGCTCGGCGAGCACTTGCCGGACGGCGGTCAGGCCGATCGACACCTGGCGCAGCGCTTCCGCGAACATCGCCCGCCGGGCCGAGGGCCGCCACTCGGCCCGGATCACCCCGTCCACCAGCTGCGCGGCCCCTGCCAACCGGTCCCGGAGCGCGTCGAAGTCGAGCTTGCGCCGCCACTGCCGGACCGAACACCGCCAGCCAACCCCAATCGCCCAGGCGGACAGCAGCACCACGAGCGCAACCGCGACCACGCCCAGCACGTCCGCAATCCCCGCGCCGACAACGAGGAAGACCAGCAGCCAGCCGCCCAACACCGGCAACGCCCAGAACAACGCGGCGGGCAGCGCGGCCTCGACGAAGCCCTGCTCCCCGGTCGCGGTCGGTTCCCGTGCCTGCAGCACCAGACCAGCGGCGAACCAGGCCAAGACCAGCAGGGGCACGAAGAACGCGGCGGCGATGCCCAGCGCGTGGGTTCCAAGCGCCGCCAGACCGCCGGCCACCGCGGCTAGCGGCAGCGCCAGCGAAGGCGGCGGCCACGCCACGAGCCGCGGTGCCGGTCCGGCAGGCGATGCCAGCCCTTCCAGCTCTGCGATGGCCGCCGCGCAACCTTGCGGCTCCTGGCCGACCCGTTCCGCGTCGAGGTCCGGGAGCAGGCACGCCACCGACCGGTACCGCCCGAGCCACTCCTCGACGAGCCGGCGCGAGCGGTCGCGGATGTCGCGCGGTCGCGCCGGAACCGGGCCGCGCACCCCGAGCCGCACGACGACGTCCCTACCGACGCGCTGTCCCCGCAGGTTCTCGTCGATGCGGTGCAACTGCTGGGTGGCCTTGTCGTGGAAGTCCCGCACCGCCGCCCGCGCCTCGGCGAGGACCGGCCCCACGGCCGGTCTCGGGCGGCGCTTCGGGAGCGGGGCGAGGAAGTGGTCGGCGCGGGTGAGCGCGTGGTCAGCCGCGTTGAGTGCCGTGACGGCGCGGGTGTGGGCCTCGGTCAGCTCCGAGCCGGGGAGCAGGACGTCCTCGGCGGGGTCGACCTCGATGGTTTCCCGGACGGCGGCCCGGAATTCGTCCCGAGGCAGTTCCTGCGCCCGGACCCCGCCCGCATCCGGGTCGGTGAACCACGCGATGGCTTCCTCCTGCGCCCGGCGCAGCTCGACCTCGTGCAGGCTGGTCCGCTCCAGAACCATGCCCGCGCTGGCCGTGCTGTAGGGCAGGGTGTTGACGGCCTCCACCACGGCGGCGAAAACCGCCGGATCGGTTAGGGCGTCGACCAGCTGCCCCAGGCCGGAGATCGCGGTTCGCGCGACCGTTCGCACCAGCGGCTCGGCCGGTCGCCACCGGATCCCGTCGGAGTCGCCGATCCAGACGGTCGCCGCCCGCCCGACGGGCGCCAGCGACGGCGCGGGCCGGATCCGCACCGAGCCGTCGGCGTTCCCGGCGTCGATGGCGACGCAGAGCACCCCGGAGACCGCGGGATTCCCGAGCAGCGCTTGGTAAACGTCGTCGTGCTCGGCGGCCTTCTCCGCATCGTCGAGCACCAGGACCGCGCCTGCTGCCTGCTCCGCATCGCACTCGCCGTTGCGCAGGTCGACTACGAGGACGGGGTCGTCGCGGCGGGCGGTCACCGGTCGACCGCCGGGGACTGGTAGTCGAAGTAGTCGGTCATGTCCCGCAGGTTCGCGAACGGTGCCTGCACGCCCCGGAAGGGCAGTTCCAGCGCGGCGGGCAGGGTCCGGGTCCAGAACTCCTCGATCAGGTCGAGCTGTTCGCCCGCGCCGATTCCAGGCCGGTTGCGGATCTCGTCGAGCAACTGCGCTTCCTTCGCCGGGAGCTGGTGGAGCGTGGTGTACAGCGGCGACGGCGGCCCGGGATCGCGGTCCACGTTGCGCGGCTTGATCGCGATCAGCTCCGCGGCGAGGTCACGGTTGGTACCGCTGCCGTTTCTGATCACCCACTCCTCGTAGGTCTGCAGCAGACTGCCCCACGAGGAGAGCTCCCGGAACGAGGTGAGGTCCAGGACCAGCGGCGGGGCGTCGGTGTGGCCGGTGTGCACCCGGATCCGCTGCGGGCTGCGGTCTTGTCCGGGCGGGTCCACCTCCACGAGGCCGTTCCACATCGCGTTGAGGAAGCTCTGCAGGATCAGCGCGCGGTCGGTCGGGGTGGAGATCAGATAGCCCGGGGCCCTGCCGAGCCGCTGCCGCCACGACAGCCGGTCGTCGGCCCGCTCGAACCGCCGGGCATCCGCCGCGAGCTGGACGGCCTCGCGCACCTCGGGCACCTGGGTGATGCCCATGCCGGTGCGGAAGAAGACGACGACGAGCGAATCGGACTCGTTCGGCCGGAATACGATCGACGGCGCGTGGTCGGACGGCAGCAGTTCTCTGCGCAGGAACGTCTCCACGGCGTGGTCGGGCGCGCTGCCGGGGTAGGAGATGAGCACCTTCAGCTCCCCCTCGCCCGCGGGCGCGTACCCGCCGGGGACCAGCCCGGCCAGCTGCTTGCGGAAGTGCGTGATGTCGGCATCATCGATGGCCGTGTCGGCCCGGCCGACGGTCGCCGCGAGCAGGTCCCGGATCGACGGGACGAGGGCCCGCTCGCCGCCGCCGGGCCGGAAGCACTCCGAGACGGCGCCGCGAATCCGTTGGCGAACCAGGTGAACTGCCGCCTCGGGCTGCTCCCGGCCGACTCGGTAGGCACCGGACCAGCCATCCTCGCCGAGGATCAGCCCGACGATGTCGGCCGCAGTGTGGTTCACACCGAGCCGGTCGCGGAAGCGTTCCACCAGGGCTTCGCGCACCCGCGAGTAGAAGCCCTCCAACCCGCCTTTTCCGGGTGGCAGCAGGTAGGACACCCCGAGCAGGGGCGCGTAGAGCTGCGCGGCGCGCTCGGAGAACTGCCGGTCGTCTGCGGCGATGTGATCCGCGAATGCGTCGGTGATGGCGGTGAGCCGGTCGCAGAACGAGCGCCAGCGCGGCTCCCATACCCGCTCGTTGTTGCGCCACGCCTCGTGCCACTGCCGCCGGACCCGCCACTGGTACCAGGCGTCCTGGTCCTCGACCGCCTCCTGGACGCCCTGGTCCTGCCAGCGCAGCCGCCGGAACGTGCGCCGCCGCTGCACGGTCTCGGGCTGCGGCGGGTGCAGCCCGAACTCGTCCGAAGCCCGCCGGGATTCCTTGCGGTCGTTGAGGATCTTCTCGAACCCGCCCCGGTCCAGCTTCTCGGGATAGGCCGGATCGCCGCGCAGGACCCGCCGCAGCCGGAACGGGTCGAGCGTGCGCGAGATCTCCTCCGCAGCCTTGGTCGGGTCGAAGTCCCGGGCCAACCGGCCGAGGTGCGGGCCGAGCAGGCGCTCGTTGCGGTCCAGGCTCTCCTGCATGGCCCGCGCCCGGGCGCTGAGCGCCTGGATGATCGAGTCGTAGCCGACGGGGACGTCCTCGACGTCTGCGAAGGGCTCCAGCGGCGCGCAGGTCAGGAAGCCCGCCAGTCCGCAGGCGGCGTCGAAGCGCTCGATGAGGTCGCGGTTGCGCACCCCGGCCCCGGTCGGCGCCTGCCGCATGACCCGCACCGCCTCCGCCAGCAGCCGCGAGCTGACCACGTCCGCGAGCACCGCGAGCGGGATGGTCAGCGAGGCGACCGCGGACGTCGACACGCCCCGCCGGCCGATGCCGGTGTCGGCGAACGCCGAGCGGCTGGCCGTGTCGTTGATGAAGCGATCGGCGAAGGACTGATCGCCCTCGGAGCCGGCGCCGATCAGGGTGGTGACCAGCGAGACCATCGAGCGGACCAGGTCATCGCCGCTCACCCCGTCCTTCGGGCGGCCGAACAGGAAGGCGGTCTGCACGGTGGCGGGCTGCAGGCTGGTCGGGCGGGATTCGCCCGGGAACCAGACCGACAGCGGGCCCCGGTCCTGGGCGCCGCCAACCTCGTCCCCGGCCCCTTGGGCGTTCTGGTCGTCGATCAGGCGGAACAGGTCGACGAGCGCGGTGGCCGAGTTGAGCACGGCGGCCCGGCCGCCGCCCATGCCTTCCTTGAACGCCGAGGGCATCAGCACCAGCGGGTAGATCCGGGCCTCCGTCCCGGCCTGCCGCAGGTGCTCGCCGATCAGGTGCAGGTAGTCGTAGAAGATGCCGCTGCCGGTGCCGCCGGCCACCGAGAACGCGACGAACACGTCGACGGTGTTTCCCAGCCTCCCGCCGAGCTCGTGCAGCACAGCTCCGGAGGCCTTGATCCGCTGCATCGCCGCTGTTACGCCGTGCAGCACGGCGCTGGGTCCGTGGCCCTGGCGCATCGTCTCGAACAGCACTGCCCGGCCGACCGTCGGGAGCTGGCCGGCACCCGCGCTCAGCGGCGCCACCCGGGGATCGGTCTCCGGCCCGGGCAGCCAGCCAATAGGCTCGTCCAGGGTGATCCGCATCGCCTGGGCCAGTTGCGCGCTGTTGTGGTGGTTCGGCGGGACGAGGTTCGCGATGAGGTGCGTGGTGTGCTGCGCGGCGGCGTGGTGGTCGGAGCTGGGCACGACGTTGGGCAGCACCTTGCTCAGCTCGTCGATGCTGAGGTCCGCGTACACGAACTGCAGGCAGGAAGGCAGCTGGTAGGGCAGGTAGTCGTGCCCGTGCATGCGCGCGATGAGCTCGGTGCCGTCGGGGCCGCAAAGCGACTCGCGCAGCACGCGCTCCAGCTCGCGGCCGACGCGGCATCCGGTGCCCCCGAGGCCGAGGAACAGCATCGGCTGGTGGATTTTCATGGTGGGTCCTCACTTCAGAGCCTGTTGGTGACTGGTCTGGGTGGGTGGTCGCTTAGCGGAACCTGAGAGCTTCCCCGGACTGCGGGTGCCCCTCCTTATGTATGTCCAATACGCGGCTGAGGGGCCGTGCTCGTCAGGAAACCTCTCAGAACCCGCCGATGGTCGTCTTGGCAAGGTGGCTGGAAGCGGCGCGCCGCTTCCAAAGGCGTGGACAGCATTCGCCGACAGGTTCTCAGAGGTCGTAGGGGTCGTACGACCGCTTCGGTTTCGCCGTTCGTCCACTTCGGACTTCCTTGCCGCGGGGGGGTTTCGCCGCGCGCCGCCGGGCTGGCCGGTCGTGGACGACCAGTTCCACGCCGTCGGTCAGTTCGAGCACCCCGCCCGGGGCCAGGCCGAGCGGTTCGCCGGACGGCCCGGTCAAAACCGGCCCGCCCGCGGCCCGCTGCACCCGGTAGCGATCCCCGCCGGAACCCGCGGTGATGCGGGTGTCGGTGGCGCTTTCACCGCGGTGAACGCCGAAGCGGAACTCCACCCCGTGCTGGTGCGCCTTGACCGAGTTGCCGGTGGGCTGTCCGTGGCGGCGCAGCTCGACCCGGATCCCGCGGACGTCGCGCTCGGCGTGGCGCCGCCGCCTCCGCAGCAGGACCGCGCCGACCGCCGCGGCGGCCGCGGCGAAGAGCAGGACCCAAAGCCACCAAAGGGTTTCGGGCCACGACGGCGGCGCGACGACTTCACGCTCGAACACCGGATCGCGCAGCACCGCGCCGGTGGCCTCGTCGACCAGCCGGATGCGGCCCTGGTTTGATCCGAGCGCGGTCGCCGGGTCGAAGGTGAGGGTGAAGCCCAGCCGCTGCGAGCCCGCTGCCGGCGGGACCACCAGCTTCTCGGGCGAGGCCGTCACCAGCGCCCCCTGGCTGAGATCGGTAAGCTCAATCCGGATGGTCCTGGGCTGACCGGTCGCGTTGTTGACGTCGATGCTGCCGTTCAGCGAGGTTCCGGCGATGACTTCGGCTTCCGCGTCATCGAGGTTCAGCACGCTCTGCACTCCTCCCGCTCCGGACGAGATCCGGGTGGGCAATATCTGGTGGTCGCCGCTCACGCCGACCCCGGTGATGCCGCCGACGAAGTCCAGTCGCCCCGTCGCGGTCTCGGGCACGACGACCCGGCCCTGGTACTCGCCATCGCCGTCCTCGTCCGACAGCTCGACCGCCGGGAGCGGGGCGAACCCGTCCCCCCGCAGTTCCGCGGTCAACGTCAGGCCCTTGAGCTGGTCCGGGTCCTTGATCGCCGTCCTGGCGCCGCGCACCCGCATGAAGAACTGCACCGCAGATCCCGGGGCCGGGGTCTGCGGCGCGATGTACGGGAGCGCGCGGACCGCCCCCTGGAAGACCGTCATGGCCCCGACTTCTTGCGGCGGCACTCCCGGCCGGGACTCCAGCAGCACGGTCCAGCGGCCCGGCGTCGGGTTGAGGATCCGCATCGCCTCGGCCTCGGTGTCCTGGCCGCCCAGCTCGAAGTGGGAGCCGCCGAAGTCGCCGTTGGCCGGGACCTTCCCGCCGTTGGGGTCGAGGTAGCTGACCAGGATCCGCGGGTCGCGCTTGAACACCAGGATCGTGCCTTCGCTGGCGATGGCCGGGACCTCCACGGGCAGCTCGACCGTCCCGCCGGAGGGCAGCTGGTCGGGCACGGGCTGCCCGACGCTCGTGCAGCGGGCCGAGCTGGATGCGCGGCCGATGGCCCCCCACAGGTCGGCGGACTCCTTGATCACCGTCGCGCTCGGCGGCGCGGTGCGCAGCCCGCAACGGTCTTGCGCGGCACCGGTGGCGAACTCGTCGAGCTGTTTCTGGTCGGCCTGGCCGAATCCCAGCGGCCAGACGCTGACGCCGGCGTGGTTCAGCTCGTCCAGCACGCCGGAGAGCCGGAACCGCGCGGTGACGTTGCGCTCATCGGCGGTCTTGCCGTACTCGGGGCTGTCGCGCACGTCCAGCAGGCCATCGGTCAACAGGAAGACGATCTTGGGCCCTCCCTCGGCGCTCGGCTGGCTGAGGTAGCTCAGCGCCTGGCGCAGGGCCTGGACGTGGTCCGTGCCGTCGCCCTCGGCGGGGGTGCGCCGGTGGATGCCGCCGACGCAGTCACCAAGGAACTGGCGGCTCTGCGGCGAATCCGGTTTCGTCGGCGGGCAGACCGGGTCGACCGCCGACCGGCCGGGCGCGTTCGCGCTGCCGAAACCCAGCACCGACACGGTGGAATCCCGGGCCGGCTCACCCTGGACGATCACCCGCGCCGCGTCGCGTTCAGCGGCTACGTCCTGCTCGGTCAGGCTCCCGGACTGGTCGACCAGCAGCACGATCTGCACCGGCTGCAGCGCGGGCGGCGCGTCCTGCGCCGACGCCGGTGGCAGCGCGGTCAGCGACACCACACCGGCCAGCAGCAGCGCTGCGGCCCTGACGGCCCGCCGCCCGGTTGCCGATCGCAATTCACGCATCCCTTCCCCCGAAGCGTCGACGCACCGCAAGCCACCACCGGTAAAGCGGCTCGTACCAGATGTTCTGGTGCCCGACGTCGCCGTAGAGCGTCCACAACGCCCAGCGCGCCGGATGGCCGTCCGCGTGGTGCTGTACGTGTTCCTCGCGCAGCGCCCGGAAAAGCGCGACGTCGCGCGGGTGGCGGCGGAGGTTCTTCTCGAAGTCATCCAGCACCCGGGCAGCCACGACGTCGAGCGCGTCCCACCGGGCGGCCACCACAGACGAAGCTCCGGCCAGGAACGCGGCGCGGACGAAACCGGTGCGCTCGTCACGTCCGAGGCGTTCAGCCATCCCGGATTCGCACGCGCCCAGCATCAGCGTGCCGGTGCCGCGCAGGTTCATCTCCTGGAACTCGCGTGCGCTCAGGTGCCCGGATTTCCCCTTCGGCTCGAGGAAGAGGATCGAGTCCGGGGCGGAAGCGGGCTGGAACTCACCGTGCCCGTCGACGCGGACCAGGCGGAACTGCCCGGACGCCAACTCCTCGCGCAGGGCCGCAGGGGTAGCCGCGGCCCGGCTCAGCACCTTGCGGCCGGTCACCTCCGTGGCCGCCTCGAGCGCCTCCTCCTCATCGGCGACGCCCGGGGCCTCCGCTGCCGCGGCGGCCGGTTGCACCAGCAACATCTGCTCCCCCAACGTTCCCCGCTGCCCGCGGGCGCGCCGGCGCAGCGGTCGCCTGATGGACAGGCACGGGAGATCGGACAGCGCGTACTTGCCGCCGAGCAGCTCGCCCGACGGCCCCGGGCAGGGCAGCAGCGCGAACGGGATTTCCGCGAGGTCACCCCCGGCGACCACTGCGATCCGCTCGATGTGCCCGGGCAGCTTCCAGAGCCGACCGCTCCCCAACCTGCGCACGACCACGTGCAGCTTCTGGTCGAAGTGGCATTCCTCGGAGTTCCTGGGCTTCCGCAGCCGCCCTTCGAGCCGGTCGCCGTTGTCCCAGCAGTCCTTCAGTTCGCCGATCGCCTCCGCTAGGTCGATCTTGGTGCTGCCAGGTGCGCCGCGCACCGATGCGTGCCGCACGTGCACCCCGAACGGCCCTCTGCGCCAGACGAACGCGTGGTGGACTCCGTCCGGGGTGGCGTGCAGCATCCAGATCAGCTGCTTGCGCGGAAGACCGCGCGCGGCCTGGCGAATCCACCGTCGCGCACCGGCGACGTCGCCGAGGCCGGGCAGGTCGCGCACCAGAGGCTGCTCGTCGGGCAGTATCCGCGGCAGGATCGCAGAACCCCTGGCTGCTTCCATCGCGACGACGGCGGCGACCGCCGCGTGCTTCGCGCCGCGTTCGATCTCCCGGGCCGCCGCCTCGATCCGCTTGTCGAACTCCGTCGGATTCGCCAGCAGCATCCGGATGCGGTTCTCGTCGTCTTCCTGCCGCGACGCCAAGTGTTCCTCGAGCCGGTGCGCTTCGGCCCAGGCTTGCGCAGCCTTCGCCAGGCCGTCGGCGCTGCCGCTGAGCTCGCGGAGCTGGTCGTGGGCGTCGCCGAGGCGTCGCAGCGCGGCAATCCGGTTGACTACCGGCGAATTCTCGGCCGATGTGCTCTCCTGCAAGTGCCGGACCGCCTGCGCAGCGGTGGCCGGATCATGCTCCAGCTTGGCGATCGCCAGGGCGATTTCGCCCGCGGCGAGGTGCCATTCGGCGGCGTGCCCTCCGGTTGTCTCGGGCGGGGCTTGCTCGGCGAGCAAGAGCCGTTCCGCTTCGTCCACCCGCTGTTTGGCCAGGACGCGCCGCTCGGCCTCGTCGGGTTGTCCGGGCTCATCGGGTTGTCCAGGCTCGTCGGGGCGTCCGGGCTCGGCGAGCCGCATTGCGGCTTCGGCGTAGGCGCGGGCTGCTTGCAGCGGACGCCCACCCATGCCCACCACGCTGAAGCTGTCGGCGCTGGGATCGAGCCGCCCTGCGACGAGGCGGTTCTCCTCCGGTCGCGGGGACTGCTCTGCCGCCGCGTAGAGCTCCGGCAGCAGCTCGTCGGCCTCAGTCGAGTGCAACAGGCGCAGCAGGCGGATCTTCGCGAAGAGGAACTGGAACCGGATGGCCGGATCCAGCTTCCCAGCGAGCGCCGGTGCCAGCTCGGCGAGGGCCTTCTCGTACCACCCGTCCATCCGCAGCTCTTCCGCCCGGACCATCCTGGCCTGCGGCGAATCGTCATCGTCGCGCACCGGCTCCGGCGCGTCGCCGCGTCGTCCTTCGATCGCCCTGATGTCGAGGTCCACTGTGGACTTCGCAGGTTCGTCGTCCAACTCGGCGAACGCCGCGCGCGCCCTGCGGAGGTTACGCAGGGCTAGGCCGGTGTCGCCGCGCCGAGCGGCAGCGATGCCCCGGAGCCGGTCGAGGTGGGCTTCGTCCTCGCGCCGCAGGTGCCGCCCGGCGGCGCGCCGAGCGATCTCGTCGAGTTCCGCGTCTATCCGGGAGTTGTCCCCCATCGCCAGGCGTGTCTCGGCGCGCAGCAGCCTCAGCTGGAGGCTTTCACCGTCGCTGTTGAGGTATTCCTCGCAGCGGGCCAACGCGGTCGTGCTGTCGTCGAGGGCCCGGAGCCGGCTCACGTGCTCCACGGCGAGCGCGGAGGCCAGCGCCGGATTACCGGCGGCGAGCCGAACCGACTTCCGGTACAACCGGTCCGTCGCTCGCACGTCCTGCCGTTCGAACGCTTCCCGGGCCGCGGCGAGCGCCACGGCCAGCGGCGACCCCGCGTCCACCGTGTACTCCGCTGGCTCGGTCATGAGTCGCATTCCTTGTCCCACGTCGGCGGATTCACGCCGTAATTCACGCCGTCGCTCGGCTGGCACTGCTGCACGAGCACGACCTGGTTGTTGGGGCTGACGGGCAGGGGAACCCCAAACGGCCCGGATCCCCAGTCACCGCCGCCCGGCCCGCCACCGCCACCGAACGGCCGACCGAACACGATGTCCCGGTCGGGGGCGGTGAGGGCGCTGACGGTGCCAGTGTCGAGCAGCGACCAGACCTGCCCTTGCGTGGAGATCGGGCTTGCACCCGGGCCGAGGGCCACTACCGGCTCCGCGATCCTCACGCGCACCTGAGCGTCTCGCTCGATCGGCCGCGGCAGGTGCGTCGACCGATCGGCCAGGACGTAGACGGAGGCGGTGGCGGGCACCTGGCGGAGCAATTCGCCGTACGTCGTGGTGAACGGCTCCGAGATCTCCTGCAACCTGGACATCTCGATGCCCGGCAGGTGCGCGGGCCGCTCGACGCTGAGGTAGGACTCGCCGGGCACCACCTCCGCGACGAAGCCCGCCCGGTTCGGCGCCTGACCGATCGTTTTCCGGACCCAGCCATCGGCGAAGCGGTAGCCGGTCCCGACCGTTTCGGGGTAGCTGTAGAGGAAGCCGGGCGCGTTCTCCAGCCCGTGCGCCAGGTCCTGCCGATCCCGCTTGACCAGATCCCGGAACCGGCCGAGCAGACCGAGGTTCACGACGATGTCGGTTTGCCGCACCCCGCTAGCCTCCGGGCGCAGCGCGGCCACCGTCCCGAACGGCTGCCCCTGGGCCTTGACACCGGCGGAGATGCCGTACTCGCCGGAACGCATCCCCATCTCGACCAGGCGTCCGCCCTCGCCTCGGAACCGTGCCTCGCCGAACGGGATCTCCCTGCGCGGCGCGCCTTCGGTCACCACCGAGGCACCGTCCGGGCCGCGCCGGACACCCCGGGTCAGGCCCTCCGGCGACCCCGCGTCGCCGAGCTGCTTGATCTGGGCCGTTCCGGTGGACTGATCGATGTTGGTGGCGGCGGGGTCGACCGGCCTGGCCCGCCGCATCCCGGGCGGGAGCGGGTTTTCGGCGGGTACACCGCCATGCCGCGCCAGGGAATCGCCGAGCGTTACTCCACCGTACACATAGGACAGTCCGCAGTCGGAGAACGCGGGCGAGGCAACGGTGAGCACGGACTCCGCCCGTCCGGGCAGGGACGCGAAGACCGGGCGCGCGCGCTCGCGCAGCTCGCTGTTGCGCTCGTGCCAGTCGGCGAACCGCAGGTCGGACCTGATCTCGTCGTCCGGCAGCTGCGGCAGGGAATGCCCGCTCCCGGCGAGCCATTCGAGGGCCCCGGACCAGCGCATCAGCTCCTCGATGCGCCAGAACTCGGGTTCATAATCGGCGACGTCCGCGTAGTGGCGATCCCACCAGGCCGATGCGCGCCCCATGCGGTAGGTGGCTTCGAGCTCCTGCCCGTCGGGCCCCTGCGAGCGCACGAACAGCCGGGTCGCCTGGGCACCGATGTCGACGCCGTCCGATCGGTAGTCGAACGCGCCGTCGGCCTGGCCCAGCCACAGCCGCGCCGATTCCGCGGGCGGCGACCGCTGTCCCGCCGGCGGGCAAAGACCAGGCGGGGTGGGGGCTTCCGGGTTCGGCACGAACCCCGGAACCCTTCCGCCGGAAGGAACCCCCGCGCCCACTCCGGCCACCCAGTCCTTCATCACCAGGTCGGTGTAGAAGGCGGTCATGCCGACCTCGGTACCGGCGATTCCCCCTTCGTAGCGGGCTTCGTTGACCGCCGGAAACCCGCTGAGCAGGTTGTGCAGCGCCCACAACTGGGTCCGGTCCGCAGGCAGGCCCCGGGCGCGCAGCGCATCGGCGGGCGGGTCGCCGCGGAACAGGTGCCCCTCGATGAGGTCGGTGAGCTCGGCATCCCAGTTCCCCCCGGCGACGCCGCCGACGAGCTCGGGTGCGAGGTCTGCAATGGCGGCACGGATCTCCTCCGGGCTCGATATCTGCTTGGGGTCCAGAGAAAATCCCGGCCCCGGTGCACCCTGCTGGTGGTAGCCGCGCTGGAGCACGGAAACGTCCTCCGGCCGGACGTCGCCATCGGGCAGGCCCGGCCAGTCCCATCCGGCCGCCCAGACCTGCCCGTTGCGCAGCTCCAGCCGCGAGAGGTGATTGGTCTCCGCGAGGAACCCTTCCAGGTCCGCTTGCTGGTCGAGCCGCGCCTCGCGGTAGCCGTTGGCCGCGCGGAACTCCGCAGTGGGAGTCTTGGGTTGGGCGTACAGCTCGACCTTCTGGTTCTCCGGGCGCATCCGGTACCGGTGCACCTGCACGTCGACCGGATCGGAACCCGCATCGACCCGGTGCTGGTCGAGCAGCCGACCGACGGTGCGGGACGGGTACGGGTCGTTCTCCGGCACCAGCAGGTGCAGCGTGCGGCCGTCGAACAGCGACCGGCCGGGGCCTACGGGCTGCTCGACGAGCCCGTCGAACAACGGATCCCGCAGCGGAGTCGTGTCGTGCAGGGCATCGACGATGCGGTCCTGGTCCACGCCAAGCGACGACGCCAGCGCCAGCCTGGCCCAGTCGCGGATCTGCTCCTCGGCCTCGGCCGGGTCGAGCCCGGCCAGCCAGGACGCGGCCTTGGAGTACGAGACGAGGTGGGCGTCCTCCTCGCCCGGTTCTCCGGAGCCCGGCCAGGAGCAGGCGTCGGCCACCAGCAGCGTGAGCACGATCAGCCACCCGGTGACGGCCGGGCGCCACCGTCGGCGGGTCGGGTCGGTCATGGCTGCCTTCCGATGATCTGCGATCCGCATCTGCAAGGGCTTGCGATCGTGCACTGACGGACGAGGAAGCGGTCCCGGCGTCGCGTGGCACGATGACCACCGCTCGGGGGCGCGTCCGCCACGGCCGAAGGCGCCGCCCGTTCCAGTCGTCCGTCAGGGGTTGTCGTCAGAACCACCAAGCATGGCGACGCTCCTTCCGATCGGTCCGGCACGGTCCTCGGATGGGCCGGGATCGGCCTTCCGGGGTCGGACGACCGGATGGCGAACCGTCGCGGTGCGGCGGACATCCGGTGACTGCGGAGGAGGCTCATGAGCGTCATCACCTGGGACGGTCACCTGCGGATCGACCACCTCCCGGACCGCGGCACGGTCGCCGTCACGCTGTTGACCGCGGAGCCGACCCTGGAGGTGCAGTTGCGCAGCGGTCTCGTCGCCGGTTTCGTCGCCTCCGATCCGGAGGGGCCGCCGACGTTCGTCTCGGTAGCCCTGCGGGACAACGGGATTCCGGACGACGTGGCGGAATTGCTGGGCCCGCGCGTGGCTGCGGCCGTCTCCGACGCGATCGCTGCGGGCGGCCCCGGGGGTTGGCTCGAACTCGACCTCGGTGAGGTCGACGGCCTCGCCGAGGCCTGGGCGCCGTACCGGGCGGTGGCGCTGGACCCGGCACTCCCGGCGCCCCGGGGCACGCTGGGCGCCTGGGCGGGCGAGCTGTGGACGCGGCTGGACCTGGCGGGCTGGGCCGATGCCCTGCGGGGCCCGGAACTGCGGTTCAGATCCGGGGAATCCGGCCAGCGAGCACCGGATCCGCCCGAAGCGCAGGAGATCTGGCGATTGCCCGACGAACTCGCCGCCGCGGTCGGGGTGGCACCCGAGGTGACGTGGACGATTCGACCGCTGGCCGGGGGTGCGGTCGAGATCGACCTGGCCGTTCGGCCCGCCGGAGGTGCGGCGAACGCCGTGCTCCAGGCGGGCCTGGACGACGGCTCGCAGCACTGGGAAACATTCGAGCCGGGTCCCTCCGGTGTCATGCGCGCGGGGCTGGTCGCCTCCGGCGATCCGGCCGTCGTGCGGTTCCGCTCCGAGAGCCGGAGGTCGGCATGAGCTCACGCGACGAACTGGCGGCGGCCGCGGACGAGCTGTTCGGCAGCATCTACGCGGACGACCTGCACGCGCTGGTCCACAAGCTCGGATCGCTAGCGGCGCTGCGGGACGCCGTCGTCGACCGGGCGGGGAAAGTGGTTGCCAAACTTGCGAAAGCCGATGCGCCGGTCAAGCCGGACGAGTGCGGCGTACTCGTCGCGGCGTGCCTGACATGGGGTCGCTGGCATTCCGGTGTGCAGCGCAACACCGGCAACGCCGCGGCGAAATTCGGTCGCTACCGCCGGTTCCCCGGTCTCCCGCTCGACGTCCTGGTCCGGGTCGGCCGGGTCGACTCCGACGATGACGACCGCACCATCGCCCTGCTGGCCCGCACCGTGCGCATCCGGCGACTGGTGACCGGGGCCCGCCCGGTCGGCGAGCCGGAGTTGCTGCTCAACGTGGTGGTACCGGCGATCGTCGAGGCGCTCGTGGAAATCCCCGGGCAACCGGCGGTTTCCGACGCCGACGCGGCAGCGGTCGTCCTCGACGTGCTGGAGCGCGGCGCCCGGCTCACGGCCGAGTACCGCGTGGCCGGGCTGCCCATCCCGAGCGCGGCCAATCCGCTCCCGGTCACCGGCAACGCCGACTTCCTGGTCCGGCTCGCCGCCTACCGCGTCGCCATCGCGGAGCGCCGTGGCCTGGCCGGGACCGATCCGCTCGACGAACTGGCGAAGTCCGTGCCCGAGCTCGCGGGCACCCTGAACAGGGCGATGACGCGCCCGGCCGGTACCTGGACGCGGCGCGGTCCCGACGAATCCGATGTGGCGGTGGCGATCGACCAGTTCGCGGTCCACCTCGGGAGCGCTGCGCCCGGGGGAGGCGCGGCGGGCAAGCGCGTCAACGCTGTGCACCGCGTGCTGAACCACCGGCTCCACCTCGATGAACGCCCCGACCAGTTGCCGGTCGAGGACCTCGACCAGAAGCCGTCATCCGGCGCACCGGACCACGGCGAGCGGCTCTCCGACGTCGAGCAGCTGGCCGGCTGGTTGGTCGCGACGCTGTTCGGGGACGCGGAATCCGCCGCGAGGAACCCGCTGCTGGCATGGCTGCGCAGCAAGCCGGGCGAATACCCGAAGACCAAGGACTTGCCGGTGCTGGTGCGCAGGCTTCGGGTCGCCACCTATCGGCTCGGCCGCCTCGCGCGGGCCGACGAGCTCTCGACCGCCCGGCCACCTCGACCGGCGGGAATCACCCAGGGCCAGTTCGAGGACCTGATCGCAGGGTTGGCCGCGGTCGCCGGCCCGTCCGCCGTCGCGGGGTGCACGCTGGTCGGCGTCCACCACTTCACCTTGAACGCGCTGAGTCCACTGTGGTCAGATCGGGTACCCGCCGTCAAAGCCCTCACCCGCTACCTGGTGGCGGAACTGACACCGACGGCCAGCAAGGACAGCACCGACGGCGCGGCCAAGGTCCTCGTCAAGGCCAAGCTCATCGCCCGGCACGGGACGCGGGCACCGATGCAGTTCGTGGAGCGATCCGCGAGGCCACTGCGCGAACCGTGCTGCCCGGAAGCGGGTCGGTCGGCCCCGGCCACGCCCCGGGAACCCGTTGCGGCGGACGAAATCTGCCCGCACCGGCAGTGGGGCGAGACCGGTTTGGTGGACAACTACCGTTCGCTGGGCGACGCCGCAGGCATCGCGCCGGACGCGGCACGCCGACAGCTGGATCGGTACAAGGGCCCCTGGCCCGAGCTGCTGCACCAGTAATCCATTGCCGGGCAACAGCTTTTAGGGACTGCTTCCAGACTCAAACGGCGAAGCGGTGCTGGTAGCGGCTCCCCTGCCGGAATTACAGGCGGCGTCCGGGCTTCGGGATCCCCGATTTTCGTGTGTCCAGATCGCGTCGAGGCGGCGGCGGAGGTCGGCCAACAGCTCGTAGTGGCTGTAGCTGGCCTCGCTGCCGTCGGTGACCCGCCGCACCCAGTCCTCGGCCACCGCCAGCAACCGCTCGGCCCGCTCGACTTCGTCTGGTCCCGCCACCCCGGCGTCGACGGCCGCGAGCAGCGCGGACACGGCAAGCATGCAGAAGTGCGCCGCAGGTTCGGTCGGCCGGGTCAACAGCTCGGCGGTCTCCCGGTCGTCGAGCGCCTGGCAGATCCAGTCATGCCCGCACTCCGCCCAGCGGGCGGCCTGCGCGCGCTGCCCGGCCTCGGCAGCAAGCCTGCTCAGCGTCGTCGTCGCCCGGGTCGCCACCTGCAACGCCTGGCGCAGCGGCAGGAAGCTCTGCGTCCGCTTCCAGTACAGCTCGCGGGCGGGGATGACGGTGTTGGCGAAGAGCTCGACGGCGGCGAGCAGGTCGGACTCGTCGTCCGGGTGGGAGGCCAGGTACGACGCGTAGTTGTGCAGGTGGTGCCCGACGGCCAGCCGCGAGTCCGGGTCGCTCGGCCAGTCCGGGGTGATCTGCAGGATGCGCTGGTAGGCGTCCCAGGTGCGTTGCAGCCAGTCGTCCAGTTCCGCGGGCGAGGGCAGCTCGGCCGCTGGATCGGCGGCGTTGGTACGGCGCACGATGTTGATCTCGACGTTGGCCGACGAGACCGCTTCGGCGGCGGCGCCCCGGTCCACGACCCCTTCCTCGGCAAGCTCGATGCACCGCTCGACCTGCGCCATCAGCTCCCCGACCGCTCCGGCCAGGTCGTTGCGGCGGTCGTGGCGCAGCGTGTGCACGGTCATGTCGGCCGCGCGGCACCGCGCGAGGACCGTCAACGGATCGCCGTCCCCCAGGCACTCCGTCGCGACCGTCGCCACCTCCGCGAGCAGCGGCACGATCGCGCCCCTGGTCTGCTCGCGCCCCTCGGCGTCGAACTGCACCTGCCGCAGCACGGTGAGCAGACCGATCAACACCGCCCGCCGCGCGAGCACCGGAAGCTCGGCCAGCTCGGTCGATTTCGGGATGTGCGGCAGCACTCCCGTTGGGGACGAGTCCGGGCCGAGCAGATGCGTCACCTGCTCGACGTAGCGGTCGACCTGTTCGGTGGGCGGCACGAGCGCCTCCACGACGAGCTGGCCGGGGCGGCGCTCGCTGAGCCAGAGGTGGCTGGAACTCCGCTGGGTTCCGATGGCCATCAGCTCGCGCAGGAACCGGTCCACCACCTCGCCCGGCACATCCGATCCGAGCAGCCGGACCGTGTGGTCGGCCAGCTGAAGGTCGCGGGGCCGCGACAAGGTGCCCGCGCCGCCGTCGGCGTGCGGCCCGCCCACTTCGCAACGCGCCAGCGGCAGTTCGGCGGACGCACCGGCGAGCGGCAGGTGCCAGTCGACGAGCAGCTCGCGTTGAATGGTGCGGGCCCGGATCGCCGCGGCGACCAGGGCGGGTTGCGTCCGGAAGGCTTCGAGGACCAGCGCGGCCCACGCGGCCAGGCGCGACCGGACCGACAGCTCCGACCCGTCGGCCGCGACGAGCAGCCCCATCGCGGACTCGACGGCATTGACGACCGGGACCAGCAGCCGGTTCGTCGCGGTCAGCACGACCGCCGCCTTCGTGTCGGGCCCGAACCTGTTGAGCGTCGCGTTCGGGATCTCGTTCGGCAGGGACCCGCCGGGGCCGGTAACCGCGATGCGATCGACGATTGCCCACGTCTCGGGGTCCGCGACGGGAGCTTTGGCCCGGCCGCGGGTCCGCAGCGGTGCCCCTCGCGCGATCTCCGACAAGGTGATCTTGTTGTAGTCGCAGACCCAGGTCTGCGGGCCGAACGGGCCGCGTTCCCACGGCACGCCGAACAGCGGCGCGAGCTTCCGCGCGAGTCTCGCCGGGACTATCTCGGACCTGGCCTCCGGGATATCCGGCACCTCGGCGGGCAGCAGGCCCATTCACCCTCCTCGACTCAGTCTATGTGCACATCGTATGTCCGAGATTTTATCGAAAAAAACCGTGACGAGCATTTTTGTGTTCTCGTAAAATTTCGTGCCATGACGACAGTGGCTCCAGGCCTTCGCCCCACCGGCGACCGGTCGCAGCAGGCGGTCGGCGTACCCGAGCTCCTCGACGTGATCTGGCACGAGACGCGCGCGAACCGCGCGGCGATCCACCGGGCCCTGCCCGACACGCGCTGCGACCTGCGGATCAGCACTTCCAGCCGGAACCTGCAGCCGAATGGCACGGTCCTACTCGACGGCGACTGCGTCTGCCGCGACTTCCTCGTCGACATGCTCGTGGAGTGCCACCGGCACCTGGCCGACCGGACTGGCGAGCTCGTGAACCCGCTGGGCGCCGCGCGCGTGCACGTGCGAAAGAAGGCCGCGCACGATTGGATCCGGCGGCGGCGCACCGAGGTCGGCGCGCAAGCCCGGGTCGACCGCATCCGGAAGTCCGCGATTGCCCTCGGCCTACCCGACGAGTTTCACCGCGCCCTGCTGGAGTACCTCGCGGACGAGGCGGGCGTGATGGCCCCGCTGGACAGCCAGGAAGCACTGCTGCGCCGGCTCGCCACCCGCTGCGCCGCGGAGTTCGGCGGCGCAGCGGAGCACTACCGCACACGAGTCGCGGCCGGCGTCGCTGTCGTCGAGCGGCACTGCCGCTCCGGCACCCGCGTCAACGCGGGCACCCCGGCGGAACCGGAGAAGGTCACCTGGTGGGAGCGCTACATCGAGCGGCCGATGGGCCGCAGGCCGCGGCGCGCCGACAAGCCGATCGCCACCCCGGAGTGCGGCGACGCGGCGAACCTGCCCGCGCACGACCCCGAACAAGTCGCCGACGATTCCGCGGAACTCGACGCGCGGGTCGTCGCCGTCTTGGTAGCTGCCCTCCGGCGCCAACCCGTCGCCCCCGACGCGGCCCTCCGCGCCGGGCTCGCCGACCTGGTCGCGCAGGGCCTGATCCCGCAGTGGTGCGCCGTGCAACTGTGCGAGGACTGCAACCGCTTCGCCGTGGCAGCGAAGGAGTTGTCCGCGCTGGCCTGACGCTTCGCCGCTTCCGTGAACGCACTTGGACAGCGTCGGCCAGTCCCGGCGCTGCACGCGGAAAGGGGCAAAGATGCACCGACACGACCGAAGCCACGACGAGCGGGTGCCCGGGAGGCGCAACGTGGCGGTCGCCCTGACGTTCACCGGGAACATCGGCACGATCTCCGCGTTGCTCAGCGCCGCCGCGAACACGCCGCTGCTGGTGCAGGTGTTACCGGTGCTGGTGTTCGCGGTGATCGCGGGATTGCTCGCCTGCCGGGTGGGACGCGCGCGGACCCGCTGCCAAGAATGCCACCCGCGCAGCCGCGATGAGCTGCCCGGCCAATGACCGACCGGGGAAACGTTGCCCGGCAACGTGTTTCGCAGGATCACGATCCCCGGTCAGCTGTCGGCGAGGCGGCTGGCCAGCTCGATGTTGACCGCCGCCTCGGTCGGGGTGCGGCGACCGTGACCGCAGGCCGCTGCTACTCCGACGACCCGCTGTCCGAGCGCGGTTTCGGCGAGCGACAGCGCTTTCGCCGACAACTCGGGTTGCCGCTCGTCGACGCATCCCGCGATCACGTCGATGCCGCGCGCGAGCCCGTGGAGCGGGGCGTAGGCGGCGGCATCCACCGGCGGTGGTTGATCACCGTGGGCCATCGGGATGTGGACGGTCGGCATCCGGCGGCCGTAGGTGCGCAGGTGCGCCGCCAATGCGTTGGCCACCAGCACCGCGGGACCGAAATCTTCCGGGCCGAACAGGGAAACGTGCCCCAGGTCGCCGTAGCATAGGTGCAGCGTCCACCGTGCGCTGCGCGGCGCCGAAACGATCACCCGCGCGAGCTGGTGCGCCAGCAGGTGCGCGATCGCCGACCGCGTCGTCCGGGGCGCGCGGTGCAACAGGTAGAGAACCACCGGGGATTCCAGCTGGAGCACCACTTCGTCCGGCCCGTGGCGGTGCACGATCTCGGCCACCTCGGTGCAGATCATCCGCTCGAACACCGGGAAGTGCCGCAACATCCGCGCCGGCTCGCCCAGCGTGAACATCGCGACGTCCAGCGGCGACGGCACGCTGGCCTGCACCGGCGGAAGCGCCGCGGGCCCGCCCAGCTGGTGCCACGTGGTGACCGCCCGGTAGACCTCCTCCGGTCGGCCCAGCGAGACGTCTTCGACCGTGAGCCGATGCCCCTGGCGCACCCGGTAGACCGGCATATCGGCGTAGTCGGCGCACTCGCCGCCCCGCACCACCTCGAACGCGGGCACCTGCGCCCGGGAGCGCAGGTAGTTGACGATCCAGGACGGATCGTCGTCGCACGGCACCGCGCTCAACCGGGCGCCGCCGCAGCGATCGAGCACCCACTGCATCCTGGTTCGCTGATCGGCGGCGAGGTCTCCGGGCAGCGAGCCCACCAGGTGCACGAGGCGCGACGTGGCGGTCCCCTGACCGACCGCGGTGCGGGCCGCGGGTACCGGCGATGCGAGACCGAGTTGCGAAGTCATCAGGGATCTCCGTTCGTTCTGCGCGCCGAGCGGCCGGCTCGGGATGTTGATTGATCGGGCCGTTGCGGCTTTGACGTGCCATCCGGTTCGGCACCGGGCCCCGAGATCGACGAGGAAACGCCTGCGGAGTCGCCGGGCTGGACGATTCTGATGATCGCATCGCCGCAGACCGGATGTCCGCCGCCGCTCGGGCGAACGGGAGGCAAACCATCCGGTCCGGTGACGCATGTTCAGCACCAAGGCACGCGGCGGAGCCGATCAAGCCCTAGAACGTGAAAAATCTCAATACCTGTTGGAGATCTCGGCCCGGTCGGAAGCAGACTCCGCCGGACCTGATTACCGACCCGTCAACCTCTACAGTGGACGGGAGATCCGGCACGGACCCCCACCCGGACCGAAGGGCGGCTGGCCATGGGATTGATCAAGGCGGTCGGGCTGGTGCTGCACCCCGGGCGGCACCGCCCCGACGTGATCGAGACGGTCATGGACTGGGCGCGGGCCAGGGGCATCGAGGTGCTAGGCGCGCCGCAGGAGATCGACGCCTACGCCCAGCCGATCATCGCACTCGCGCCCGAGCAGCTAGCCCGCCGCGCCAACCTCCTCGTCAGCCTCGGCGGCGACGGCACCATGCTGCGGGCACTGCGGCTCGCCTGCGAGCACCAGACCCCGGTCCTCGGCGTAAACCTCGGGCGGCTGGGATTCCTGGCCGAGATCGACGTTCCCGAGCTGGACCGGGCGCTGTGCGCCATCGACGAGGACGGCTTCACCGTCGAGACGCGCTCCGGGCTGCACATCACCACCGCCGACCACGAGGTGGTGGCGTTCAACGACATCGTTGTGGTGCGGGTGCCCGGTCAGGGCCTGGCCGAGGTCGAGGTGCAGGTCGAGGGGCACCCGTTCGTCAGCTACGCGGCGGACGCCGTCGTCGTCGCCACCCCCACCGGGTCCACCGCCTACAGCTTCTCCGCCGGCGGCCCGATCATCTCCCCCAGGGTCGAGGGGCTGCTGGTCACGCCGGTGGCACCGCACTCGGTCTTCAACCGCGCGATCTTCCTGTCCCACGGCGAGAGGCTCGCGCTGCGGATCCTGCCCACGAGCAGCGAGCTCGGCGTGGAGGTCGACGGGCAGCTCGTCGCGCACCGGTCGGCCGGGACCGTCCTCGACATCACGGTCGAGCCGGCCGCCGCCCGGGTCGTGCGGCTCGGCCGAACCACCTTCTACCAACGCGTCCAGCGCAAGCTCCACCTCACCGGGTCCGCCGCTGGAGTCGACGGCGAATCCGGCGGTGCGTAACGCAATTGCCGCCCGCTGGCACCGCTCCTGCGGCCGGTCCGGGTGCCGGTGCGGCATGCGGGTGAGGCACCACCTGGTCCCGCACCCAATAGTCGAAGCCCGTGTCGAGTACGCCTCGCTCCTGGTACTCCTTGCTCATGCACGCACCAGAGCTGATGTTGGGCATCGATGTCGGGACGACGGCCGTCAAGGTAGCCGCCTTCAGCCTGGACGGGGAACCGGTCGCCGCGCACACGACGGGCTACCCGATCGCCCGGCCCCGGGAAGGCTGGGCCGAGCAGGACCCGCTCGACTGGTGGCGCGGGTGCGAGGCCGGCATCCGCGCCGTCCTCGCCGGGCTCCCCGCGAGCGCAGTGCGGTCGGTGGGCGTGGTCAGCCAGGTGAACACCCACGTGTTCGTCGACGAGCGGCTGGAGCCGCTGGCACCAGCGATCATCTGGCAGGACCAGCGCTGCGCCGAGGTCGTCCGCGAACTCGACGCGCGGTTCACCCCGGCGGAGAAGACCCGGATCTGGGGCGGGCCGATCGTGCTCGACGCGTCGTTCGTCGGGGCGCGGGCGGAGTGGTTCGCCCGCACCGAACCGGCGCAGTGGGCGCGCACCCGGTGGGTGCTCAGCCCGAAGGACTTCGTGGTCGCCAGGATCACCGGCCGGTTGGCGACGGACCAGCTCTCCGGGGTGCGCGTCGCCGGTTCCGCCGGGTACCTCCCGGACGCCGTCGGGCTCGTCGACGGCCTCGCCGAGAAGCTGCCGGAAATCCTCGAACCCGAGGCGCCG
The DNA here is from genome assembly GCF_053599315.1 of Saccharopolyspora sp. NPDC000995. Classification (NCBI taxonomy): domain Bacteria; kingdom Bacillati; phylum Actinomycetota; class Actinomycetes; order Pseudonocardiales; family Pseudonocardiaceae; genus Saccharopolyspora; species Saccharopolyspora sp. NPDC000995. The sequence continues at coordinate 81,493 of NZ_JBSFLZ010000007.1, read as the reverse complement.
GTGGAACGGGCGAAGGACGCCGCGCTCGGCTTCGCCAAGGTGTCGGTGGGCACGATGGACGCGTTCGGCGCGGTCTTCGGCACCCGGACGACCGAGGCCGGTCGCGGCATGGTGTCGTGCGGGACGTCGCTGGTGGTCGCGGGCGCATCGCGGGAGTCGGCGCCGGTCGGGGAAGTCGTCACGTTCCCGCCGCGCAACGGGCTCTTCGTGCACGCGGGTCCGACGCAGGCCGCGGGCGACGCGCTGCGCTGGTGGTGCGGGGTCGCGGGGCGCAGCATCGAGGAGGTGCTCGCCTCGGCGGCGACCGGCGCGCCGGGAGTGGTCTTCACCCCGCACCTGATGGGCGAGCGCGCGCCGCTGTGGGATTGCGACGTCCGCGGCAGCTTCTTCGGGCTGAGCTCGGCGACGTCGACGGCCGACATGTCCCTGGCGGTGCTGCAAGGCGTGGCCATGTCCGGTCGGCACGTGCTTGAGCCGGTGGAGCGGGCGTGCGCAATCCCGTTGCCGTCCTTGACCTTCTCCGGCGGCGGCGCGCGCAGCGACCTGTGGACGCAGATCCACGCGGACGTCATGCAACGCCCCATCGAGCGGCTGCGGGTGCACGACAGCGCAGTGCTCGGCGCGGCCATGCTGGGCGCCGTCGCCGCAGGTGCCTACCCCGATGTCGAGACCGCTGCCGCCACCACCGTCGCGGTGGACCGGGTCTTCAACCCCTCCCCCGACGCCGACCGCCTCACGCCCCTGTACGAGGCGTACCGCAGCTCGCACGACGCCCTGCGCGGCCTCCACGACCACCTCGCGCAATGGCGATCGGGAAACACCCCGCCGCCGGCTGAAACCGGGCCTGTCACATCTCGGCGCGTTACCTCGTCCTGTTGGGGAAGCACGAATCACCGACCGAACGAGGCGCGAACATGATCGAACCGTGGTGGCCATTAGCCGTGCTGGCCCTCATCCACTTCGGCGATGCGCTGCTGTGCATCAAGCCCGTGGGATTCGTCCGCCAGTGCCTCGTCGACGTGGGCTTCCCCGAGCGGTACTGGCGGCTGCTGCCGCCGCTGAAGTTCGCGGCCGCCGCCGGTCTGGTCGTCGGCATCTCATTCCGCCCGTCGGCGATCCTGACCAGCGCGGCACTCGTCTGCTATTTCCTGATCGCGTTCACACTGCACATCCGCGCCCGCGACTTCGGCCGGAACCTGTTCCTGAACTGCACCGGCATGCTCGCCGCCTGCACCGCGGTGCTGGCGTTCGCGATCGCCGCGTGACCTCCGTCCTCATTGGATGATCACCTTGGGCCGTACCCCGTTTCGCGCCGGGGCAAACCCGCGGGTCCGGCACGTTTGATGATCAGCCTTGCGGGCCAACCACGGGACGTGGACGATTCCGGCGGCCGGGGCGGTGTCGCAGGGGCGATACCGCGAGGCCTGCGTATCGCCGCCGCCACGGGGTGGCGACTGCTGGTGCTGGTCGCCGTTGTCTGGGTGCTGTGGCAGGTTTTCAGCCTGCTCTACGGCGAAGTAATGTCGGTTGCAGTGGCGGCGCTGCTGGCGGCGCTGATGTCCCCGGCGGTGCACTGGCTGGTCCGCAGGGGGCTGAACCGCACGCTGGCGACCACGCTGGTGCTCGTCGGCGGGCTCGCCGCGCTCGGTGCCGTACTGGCCGTGGTGATCAACACTCTGGTGGCGGGACTGTCCGGGCTGAGCGAACAGTTGGTGACCAGCTTCCAGCAGATCCACGACTGGCTGATCCGGGGGCCGTTGAGCCTGAGCCAGCAAGAGCTCAACCAGGTCTTCCAACAGCTCTCGCAGGCCCTGCGAATTGACCGGGGTGGCTTGCCGACGACCGCGCTGGCGACCACCGGAACCCTGCTGCGGTTCCTCGCCGGAATGCTGCTCGGCCTGTTCACGCTGTTCTTCTTCCTCCGCGACGGCGACTCGATCTGGTCGTTCCTGGTGCGGGTCACAATGCCGCACGCGATCCGCTTCCGCGTGCACAACGCGGGTCGGCAGGGGTTCATCACGCTCGTCGCCTACGTTCGCGCCACAGCGGCGGTGGCGTTCATCGATGCCGCCGTGATCGGCATCGGTGCCACCATGCTCGGCGTCCCGCTACCCTTCGTGCTCGCCGTGCTGATCTTCCTCGGCGCCTTCGTGCCCTACATCGGCGCGGTCGTCACCGGCAGCCTGGCGGTGCTGGTGGCCCTCGCCGCCAACGGCGTGGTCAACGCGCTGATCCTGCTGGCCGTGGTTGTCGGCGTGATGCAGTTGGAGGGGCACGTGCTGCAACCGCTGCTGCTCGGGCACGCCGTGCGGCTGCACCCGCTGGCCGTCGTGCTCAGCGTGACCGCCGGTTTCACCCTCGCCGGAGTTGGCGGCGCAGTCCTGGCCGTGCCGCTCGTCGCCACGGCGAACACCGTGATCCGCACCCTCCATGCGCAGACACGTCCGGTCCCGGAGCACGGTGGCAACGGGCGCCAGCATCCATGACGCAGGAATGGCCACATCGCGCAACGGGTAATCCCGGTTGACCAGTGCCGTGTGGGGGGACGGGAACAATGCACATCGAACCGGTGAACGCGCCCGACCTGTCGCAACGATCCACCACGGGGCTCATCGGGGACGTGGGCGACCAGCTCGCACGCCTCATGCGCACCGAGGTCCGGCTGGCGCGGCTGGAAATGCGCAGCAAGGGCAAGCAGGCCGGGATGGCGGCCGGGCTGCTCGGCCTCGGCGGTGCCCTGGGCTTGCTCGGTTGCCTGATGCTGGTCGCGACTGCGGTGCTCGCCCTGAACCTCGTGCTCGCCGCGTGGCTCGCCGCCCTGATCGTTGCGGTTGTTCTGCTACTCGTCGGGGGCGTCGCGGCGCTGCTGGGCCGATCACGGCTGAATCGGCTTTCACCGGTTCTGCCGGGGGAATCGCTGGAAACGATCAAACGCGATTACCGCGATCTGCGCGAGGCGCTGCGACGATGACCGCCGAAGAGCACGCGGGCGAGCGGCAGAGCAGCGAGCGCACGGCCGGAATCGCCGGGCTCCGGGCCGAGCACGACCTGACCCGCGACGAACTGGCCGACTCGCTCCACGAGCTCACGCGCCGCACGAACTTCCGCGAATGGTCGAAGCGGGCCGTGTGCCATGCCGTTGCGCGCACCCAGCGGCGAGCGAAGCGCGCCGCGCCGCAACCCCCGCACGTGCTGGCGGTGGCGACGACGTTCGCCGCGAGCTGCGTTATCGCCTACGCGGTGGCCTGGATGCTTCGCAGGCAGCATCGGTCCTACCGCTGCCGCAGGCCCGGCTGGTAGCCGGGCCGGGTCAGACCCGGACGACGTCGGCGGTGACGATGCCGGTCGTGCCGAGCTGCCGCCTCGGCCGCCGGGTACCCCACGGGCCCCGCACCGCGATCAGGTCGCTCGGAACCGGGCAAGCACGTCGGCCCTCGACCGGCCGGTGGAGCGCGACGTCGTTACCGGACGTGGCGTGACTGGGCACAATCCTCACCCCGAGAGTGGTGGTAGCGGCTGGAGATCGCAGCGGTCGGACATGCGCCGCCGAAACCATTGTGCAACACGAGACCGATGTGGTAACGCCCGGGCGGCACACCCGACGCCATCAGGTGTCTCCGACACGCAACGCGACCGTCGCCGCTACCGGCAAACCAGCGCCGGCGATGTCGACGATCCGGCTTTCCCCTGATCAGCGGCCGGGGGACAAAGTGGGCAGTCCGAACGGGTCACCGACGATCACGACGCGAAGCACGGCGGCCGGGGTGACACACATTGGTGGCCCCGGCGCTGCTGGAACGCCCCAAGCACGGCAGATTCCCAGGCGCACCAACCCCCACCAACAGGAGAAGCAAATGCGTACGACTGCCAAGCTCGTCCTCGCCGCTGCGGCGTCGACCGGCCTCCTTCTCGGCGCCCAGGGCATCGCCAGCGCCGACGAGGAGCCCACCTTCCAGCTGCCGAGCAATGTCAGCTCCTGGCTTGAAGAGACCCCCACCGCCGAATCGGACTTCCACATCCTGCCCGCCTTTGATTCGCAGCAGCAGCCGCAGCAGCAGGAGCCACAGCAGCAAGAAATGCAGCCGCAGCAGCAAGAGCCACAGCAGCAGGAACAGCAGCCGCAGCAGCAGAATGACGAAGGATAGCCTTGGCCAGGGATATCTCGGGACAGCAGTGACGTCGGTGTGACCCCCACAGCCTGATCGCAGCGACGAACCTTCGAGGGGTGCCCCCCACGGCGCCCCTCGAAGGCTTTCCGAGCCGGGTCAGGCGACCGATTCCACCTCGCTGACCAGGTCGGGCGCGTCCCTTCTCGGTGAGCCCAGCTGCTGAGCTCACCGGTCAGCGGACCGCGGTCACGTCCAGGTCCGCCAGGAAGCGGTACGGCCGGTGGTCCAGGAGATCGCCGAACCGCTTGCGCAACCGGGACATCTCCGCCCGCACCGTGATCGTGCGGGTCCGGTCGGCGAACAGCTGCTCGGCGAGCTCGGCGGCACTCCGGCCCGGCCGGTTCTCGGCCAGGTCTAGGAGGATCTCCGCATGGCGCCGGCTCAGCGGATACGTCCAGCTCCCGGACGTGCGGTGCACGGTCAGGGCGGGGCGACCCGGTCGGCGCACGTCGACCACCACGCGGGCCGCCGACGGCGCGTCCGGCGCGCAGGGGCGCAGCAGGATGCCCTCCGGCAGCGGTTCGAATGACCAGGCGCCGAAGGCCGGTAGCCACACCTCCTGCGAATCCAGCCGGTCCGGTAGCGCGACGCGGTCCAGCGGCGGCAGGCCGGTCGAGGCGGCCACCCAGCCAAACGGATCGACCACCAGGGCCTGCCCGTCGATCTTCGCCAGCAGCGGCGCGGCCACGGCGCGCAGGCGGTCCAGGCGGGTGCGGTGGACATCGCGCAACCTCGCCTCCGCCAACCCGGCCACGGCTCGGACCAGCGCGAGGGTGGTGGGGTGCATGGTGTCGGCGGGCCCGCTGACGTCCACCGCACCGAGCAGCCTCCCGTCGCGCGGGTCGCGGATCGGCGCGGCCGCGCAGCTCCACGCATGGTGGCTGCGCACGTAGTGCTCGGCCGAGTGGACCTGCATCGGCACGCCCTCGACCAGCGCCGTGCCGATGGCGTTGGTGCCCACCGTGTTCTCCAGCCAGCACGCGCCCTCGACGAACCCGAGGCGGTCGGCCCGGCGGAACACACCCGGGTGCCCGTCCCGCCACAGGACTCGTCCCTCGACGTCGACGATGACCACGATGTGCCCGGCGCTTTCGGCCGCCGGGACCAGGCCGCTGCGCAGCGCCAGCAGCGCGTCATCGGTGATGCCGCAGGTGACTCGACGATGCTCGACCTCGCCAGCGGACACCGGCCGGCACTCCGCGCCGTGGTCCGGGTTCACACCCTGGCTGCGCGCGCGGTTCCAGGACTCGGCGATCAGGGGCCGCGGCGGAACCGCCGGGCGGCGACCGCTCACCACGGCGTCGTGCGCACGGGCGACCGCACGGGCGTACTGCCGCGTATCCATCCCCACGGGGAGCGCGGCCTCGTCGAGGCGATGGGTCCGCATGGCCAGCTCCTGTCGGTCCCGCAACAACGCTGTATCTCGCCGCGTCACGTCGCCATAGGAGACGGCGTAACGGGGCGGATGCGCAAGAGTTGCACAGGGTTGCATCCCGCGTCGAGACCTTCGAACCTCCGTGCGATTCAATCCACAGAGGACATAGAACTGCCCAGAAGATCGTTGCCACTGGGCGACATCCCACATGCAACCCCCTGCAACGCTGGTCCGCTCTTTCGAGATCCGCTTACGTTTGCCCACCAAGAGCCACGGCGGGTCTGCGCGATCCGATCGGGCGGACCCCCGCCCCATCCGCACATCGCCAGGTCGCCGGACCGCATGCGGAAGAGGAGCGAGATGGCCTTGAACAAGCAAGAGCTGCTGCGCGCTTACCGAAAGATGTCCGAGATCCGCGCGTTCGAGGACCGCCTGCACGAGGAGAACGCCACCGGCGACATCCCCGGGTTCATCCACCTGTACTCCGGGCAGGAGGCGATCGCCGTAGGCGTGTGCGAGAACCTGCGGGACACCGACTACATCGGCTCCACGCACCGTGGGCACGGGCACTGCATCGCCAAGGGCTGCGACATACGCGGGATGATGGCGGAGATCTTCGGCAAGGACGACGGCCTTTGCCACGGCAAGGGCGGATCGATGCACATCGCCGACCTGTCGGTCGGCATGCTCGGCGCCAACGCGATCGTCGGCGGCGCACCGTCGCTGGCGATCGGTGCCGCTTTGAGCGCCAAGACGCTGCGCAACGGCGGCATCGCCGCGTCGTTCACCGGCGACGGGGGCTCGAACCAGGGCACCACCTTCGAAGCCATGAACATGGCGGTGGTCCTCAAGCTGCCGATCATCTTCGTCATTGAGAACAACGGGTTCGGCGAGGCCACCGGCACCGACTACGCGGTCGGCGCGCCGGACATCGCCGCCCGGGCGGCCGCGTTCGGCATGCCTGCGGTGAAGGTCGACGGCACCGACTTCTTCGAGGTGCACGAGGCCACTCGACAGGCCGCCGAGCGGGCCCGCGACGGCGGCGGGCCGACCACCATCGAAGCCCGGGCGAACCGGTTCTGGGGCCACTTCGAGGGCGACGCGCAGCTGTACCGGACCCCGGAGCAGGTCGCGGAGCTGCGCCGGACGCGGGATCCGCTGCAGAACTTCCGCGACGAGGTGGACCGCAAGAAGGCCAGCACGAAGGAACTCGACACCATCGACGAGGAATCCCGGCGGCTCGTCGACGACGCGGTCGCCCGCGCCCGCGCCGCCGCGTACCCGCCGATCGAAAACCTGCTCACCGACGTCTACGTCTCTTACTGAAGGGCTGGCAACGATGACCACGTCGAAGAAGACGTACCGCGAGGCCGTGAAGGACGCCCTCTGCCAGGAGATGGAGCGCGACGAGACCGTCGTGCAGATCGGCGAGGACCTGCGCGGCGGCCACGCCGGCACCAACCCGGACTTGGAGACGAAGAAGGTCGAAGCGTTCGGCGGCGTCCTCGGCGTCACCAAGGGCCTGTGGACCCAGTTCGGCTCCGAGCGCGTCATCGACACGCCGATCACTGAGTCAGCGATCATCGGCATGGCGGCCGGCGCGGCGCTGACCGGCCTGCGGCCCGTGGCCGAGCTGATGTTCATGGACTTCTTCGGGGTCTGCTACGACGCGCTCTACAACCAGGCGGCTAAGTTCCGGTACATGTTCGGCGGCAAGGCGCGCACGCCGATGGTGATGCGCGGCATGATCGGCGCGGGGTTCTCCGCTGCCGCCCAGCACTCGCAGTCGCCTTACAACGTGTTCGCCGCCGTGCCCGGCCTCAAGGTCGTGGCGCCGTCGAACGCCTACGACGCCAAGGGGCTGCTGATCCAGGCCATCCGGGACGACGACCCGGTCGTGTTCTGCGAACACAAGACCCTTTACGACATGAAGGCCGAGGTGCCGGACGAGCCCTACGCGATCCCGTTCGGAGTGGCCAACTACACCCGGCAGGGCACGGACGTGACGGTGATCGCCCTGTCCGCCATGGTCGGCGCCGCCAACGACGCGGCCGACAAGCTGGCCGCCGAGGGCGTCTCGGTCGAGGTCGTGGACCCGCGGACCGTCTCGCCGCTGGACGAGGAGGGCATCCTCGAATCGGTGGCTTCCACCGGCCGGGTGGTAGTCGTGGACGAGTCCGCGGCCCGCTGCGGTTTCGGCCACGACGTGGTCGCGCTCATCGCTACCAAGGCGTTCGACTCGCTGCGGGCGCCGGTCGAGCTCGTGACTCCGCCGCACACGCCGGTTCCCTTCTCCCCCAAACTGGAGAAGGCCTGGTTGCCGGACGCGGCCCGCATCGAAACCGCGATCCGCAGGCTGGTGGCGAACTGATCATGGCCGACATCAACCTGATCGAAGTGCCGAAGTGGGGCCTTTCCATGGATGAGGGCACCATCACGAAATGGCTGGTCGACGAGGGCGCCGGGTTCCGCAAGGGCGATCCGATCTGCGAGGTCGAAACCAGCAAGATCACCAACGAGATGGAAGCGCCCTTCGACGGGGTGCTGCGCCGCGTCCTCGCGAAGCCGGGCGAGACGCTACCGGTGGGAGCCGCGATGGCGGTGTCGGCAGACGCCGACGTCCCGGATGCGGCGATCGAGGAGTTCCTGGCGGCGAACGGGTCTAACACACCGGAACCCGTTGTGGCGAAAGCGGTTTTGCCCGCTGCCCCGATGGCGGCAGCGGCGCCGGTCGCGACACCGGGAACGACCGTGGTCCCAGAACCGCTGGCAGGCTCGACGAACGGCGACGTCTTCGCGACGCCGCACGCGCTCAAGCTCGCGGCCAAGCTCCAGATCGATCTCGGCGAGGTGACGGGTTCCGGCCGCATCGGCCGAGTTTCGGTGGCCGACGTCTACGCCGCCATCCGCGCGGCGGGAGGCACAGTCGCAGAACCGCCTGCACCGCAGCGCAACGCCACTCCCACACGGTCCGCACAGGACGACAGCAGCGTCAACGCCACCCCGGTGGCACGGCGCCTCGCGGCGGGCCTCGGCATCAACCTGCACGACTGCCGGGCCACGGGTGCGCGCGGCCGGGTGTGCGTCGCGGACGTCCGCGAGGCAGAGCGGAAGTTCCTGCCCGCTGCCGGACCCGAGGTCCGCGAAACCGCCCCGCCCGAAACGGAATTCGAGACCGTACCGCTCGATTCGATGCGCAAGGTCATCGGCCGTCGGCTGCAGGCTTCGAAGCAGACCTCCCCGCACTTCCGGCTGACCGCGGACCTGGAGATCGACGCGCTGCTCGCCCTGCGGAAGCAGATCAACGCCACGGTGCCGGCGGTCAAGCTCTCGGTGAACGACTTCATCGTCAAGGCGTGCGCGGCCGCGCTGCGCGAGATCCCGGACGTCAACGTGCAGTTCGACGAGGAATCTCAAGCGGTGCTCCGGTATTCCGCCGCCGACATCTCCGTCGCGGTGGCGCTGCCCTCGGGCCTGATCACGCCCATCGTGCGCGGGGCCGGCACCAAGTCCTTGGCCGAGATCTCCGGCGAGGTGCACTCCCTGGTCACCAAGGCCAAGACCGGCCGGCTCAAGCCCGAGGAGTTCCAGGGCGGCACCTTCACGGTCTCCAACCTGGGCATGTTCGGGGTGCGCGAGTTCGACGCGATCATCAACCCGCCGCAGGCGGCGATCCTCGCGGTCGGCTCCGGCGAGCAGCGCCCGTGCGTCGACAATGGACAGATCATCGCGCGGACGGTCCTGACGGTGACGCTCTCCTGCGACCACCGCGTGATCGACGGTGCGCTCGGCGCGACGTTCCTCCGGGAGCTCAAACGTTTCGTCGAATCACCGGCCCTGATGCTGGTCTAGGAGCAGCGATGACCGAAAAATACGATGTGCTCGTCGTCGGCGGCGGCCCCGGCGGCTACGTGGCCGCCATCCGCGCCGCCCAGCTCGGGCTGCGCACGGCCGTTGTCGAACGCGATCGGCTCGGAGGCATCTGCCTGAACTGGGGGTGCATCCCGACCAAAGCGCTGCTGCACGGCGCGGACGTCGCCCACATGCTCGCCAACCTGCGGCCGCTGGGCTTCACCGCGAGCGGGGTGGAGTTCGACGTGGCGCAGTTGGTGGCGTTCAGCCGCTCGGTTTCGGACCGCCTCGCCGGCGGCGTCGAATACCTGATGCGCAAGAACGGCATCGACGTCGTCAACGGGTCCGCCCGACTGGCCGGCAAGGACGTGGTCGAGGTCGCCGGGGAGCACCCGAAGACGCTGCGCGCCGACCACGTGATCCTGGCGACCGGCGCGCGCCCCCGCTCGCTGCCCGGTGTGGTGCCCGACGGGGACCGGGTCTGGACGTACTTCGAGGCGCTGGTGCCGACGGAGGTCCCGAAGTCCTTGCTGGTCATCGGTTCCGGCGCGATCGGGGTCGAATTCGCCAGCCTCTACAACGATCTCGGCAGCGAGGTCACGCTCGTCGAGGTGGCCCCGCAGGTCATGCCCGCCGAGGACGCCGCGGTCGCCGAGCACGTGCGCAAGAAGTTCGAGAAGCGCGACATCCGGGTGCACACCGGCGCATCGGTGTCCGAGGTCGCCGCGGCGGCCGACCACGTGACCGCGACGCTGAACCTCGCCGACGGCGCGGCGCAGCGGCTCGTCGCGGAGCGGGTCCTGGTCGCGGCGGGCGTCGAGGGCAACGTGACGGGGCTCGGGCTCGAAGGGCTCGGGGTCAAGTTGGAACGCGGATTCGTCCGCACCGACCAGTGGTACCGGACCAACGTGTTCGGTGTCTACGCGATCGGGGATGTGGCGGGCGCCCCGTGCCTCGCCCACAAGGCGAGCCACGAAGGTGTGGTGTGCGTAGAGCGACTCGCCGGGGTGGAGCACGTGAAACCGCTTGACCCGAGCCGGATTCCGGGCTGCACCTACGCACGACCGCAGGTCGCCCGGCTCGGCCTGACCGAGGCCCAGGCCCGGGCAACGGGACGCCCGCTGCACATCGGCCGGTTCGACCTGCAGGCCTGCGGCAAGGCGATGGCCATCGGCGAAGCCGACGGCTTCGTCAAGACCATCTTCGACGCCACCACCGGCGAACTGCTGGGCGCGCACCTGGTCGGTCCGGACGTCACGGAACTGGTCCAGGGCCTCGGTATCGCCCACTCGCTGGAGGCCACTGCCGACGACCTCGCCGAGGCGGTCTTCGCCCACCCGACCCTGTCAGAAGCCGTGCACGAATCGGTCCTGGCAGCCCTGAGCAGACCGCTGAACGCGTAACCACGTCCGCGGGGTCCGGCCCGCAGAAGACCCAGACTCCGCGGATCACGAGACGCGTTGCAGGTGGATCGGTAGGCCGTCGGATGGCATGGGCGCGTTCCAATAAAGCGCTAGACGAGTTCGTCGTCCTCGGCGGCTCGGGTGTAGATGGTCACCCCGCGCAGGACCGTGCGCAGGCAGTGCGGCAGCGGGGCGCCCGGGGAGAGGTCCGGCAGGCCCGGCACGCCCGCCCGCGGGTCGGTGGACCACCGCTGCACCCGCGAATCAGGCACCGCCACAACGAGATTCCCGGCTTCCCACACCGCGTAGGTCGCGGGCGCACCGGGAACCAACGTGCCGGTGACGCCGTCGTCGACCCCAGCGGCTCGCCAACCGCCCCGGGTGTGCGCCCTGAACGCGGCTCGCGGTGAGATGCCGAAACCGGCGGTGCGGTGGTGCACTGCGGCCTGCACCGCGCGCCACGGGTCGACCGGCGTGACCGGTGCGTCCGAACCGAACGACAGCAGCACGCCGTTGGCGGCGAGCTTCGAGAACGGGTTGAGCCGGGTGCCGCGCCCGACGCCGAGGCGCCGCGCGTACATGTCGTGGGAACCGCCCCAGGCGGCGTCGAAGGACGGCTGGACCGACGCCACCACGCCGAACCTGCCCAGTTCGGCGGCCTGGTGCTCGTCGACCATCTCCAGGTGTTCCAGCCGGTGGCTCAGGCTGGCCAGCGCCGGAGCACCCACGATCTCGGCCGCCTTGCGGAAGCCATCGCAGACCTCGGCCACCCCGGCATCGCCGATCACGTGGAATCCCGCCTGGATCCCGGCGCGCGTGCACTCCACCAGGTGCTCGGCCACCGCTTGCGCATCGAGGTAGAGCACGCCCGCTGTGGTCCGGTCGTCCGAGTAGGGCTCGCGCAGCGCCGCAGTGCGCGAACCGACCGCGCCGTCGACGAAGAGATCACCGGCCAGGCCGCGGACACCGAGCTCGCGGGCCCGGTCCACCGCGCCCAGTTCGCCCCAGTAGCCGACGACTTCCGGCACGCCGCCTCGCGCCGCGAGCGCCAGCAGATCCGCCAGGTCGTCCGCCCCGGAGATGTCCGGCCCGCCGCATTCGTGCACGCACGCCACGCCCCGAGAGGCCGCGTGCCGCAGGAAGGCCAGCTGCGCTTCCTGGCGCTGCGCGGCACCGAGGGCTTCTCGTGCGGCTCGGCGGACGTGGTGGTGCGCGACGCGCGTCAGCGGGCCCTGCTCGCTCCAGCCTTCGGCCCCGCGGGTCAGCGGCGCCTGGTCCACCAGCACCGTGGACACCAGCGCGGAATGCACGTCGATCCGGGACAGGTACACCGGCGCTCCGCCCGCGGCGCCGTCGATCTCGTCGCGGGTCGGGGGCCGCCGCTCCGGCCACCACGTCTCGTCCCACCCGTGGCCCCACACCAACGTGCCGGGGTACTCCGCCACGTGATCCCGCAGCGCGTGCAGGAATTCCGTCAGGGACGCGCATCCGGTCAGATCGAGGCCGTTGAGCAGCAGGCCGGTCGAGGTCGCGTGCACGTGCGCGTCGACGAAGGCAGGCGCCACGAACGCGCCTTCGAGGTCGATGACCTCGGCGTCGGGATGCAGCGCACGACCGACCTCGTCGGTGCCGACCCACGCGATGGTGCCATCGGTCACGGCCATCGCGGTGGCACCGGCGTCGGCGGGCGAGTGGATCCGCCCACCGAGCAACAACGTGGTCTCGGACATGTCCTTCGTGCTTCCCCGTTCCGGGTTTTCCATCTGCGCAGGTCGAGATCGGCCGAAGGCGTCGACGCACGATCCCGCGATCGAACCGGCCCCCAGCGCGAACCCGGCCGCGATCGTTCTGGGGAGCTTACCCGCCGCCCGGCACCAGCTGACGCCGACGGCGACCGATCACCGGCCCGAGCGCCCGTCAGGCCGTTCTGCCTGCGCAGACCGTTGCGGGGGAAGCAGTTCCGGGCCGGCCGCCGCGGGCTCGTCGTCTTCGGTGACCGAAACCACCTCGCCGTCGATGACGTCGCCGCCGGGCCCGGTCGCGCCCTGCCGGCGGTCGGCCTGCTGGGAGTGCAGCCACATCCGTTCTTGCATCGCCTTCGACCGCCGCTCCGCCGCGCGCAGCATCCGCTTGCGCAGCACGGCGCGGACCGGTGGCAGCAGGCACAGCAGGCCGGCCACGTCGCTGAGCAACCCCGGAAGGATGATCAGAATGCCCGCGGCGGCGATGAGCACACCGTCGGAGAGCTCCTTCTCCGGAGGCCGTCGCTGGCCAATGGCTTCGCGGAACTCCTGCAGGGTCCGGCGGCCCTGCCAGCGCAGCAGCCAGCTGCCCAGCACTGCGGCGGCGACCAGCAGGCCGATGGTGGGCAGCACCCCGATCGCCAGGCCGATGGCGACCAGCACGGCGAGTTCGACCACACCGGCGACGAGGAGAAGGGCGAGGATCTGCACGGCGCGGAGACCTCCTGTCGGTGGCAGTCACCCGATTCAACGAACCAGACCCCGCAAATGCTCCCAAAACCCGCAGAGGTGATGAAGGCCGCCGCGCGGCGGCCCCATAGACTTCCACGCGATGCTGGCGCACAAGTCGAAACCACTGATCCTGCTGCTGGTCGGCACCGTGCTCGCGCTCGCGGTGTTGATCAGCGATCAGTACCTGCCGGGATTGCCGCTACAGCCCAAGCAGCTCCCGGTTGCGGTGGTGACCCTCGGCGACAGCACGATGTCCGGCGAAGGCGGCGGCAACTACGAGGCCGGCACCAACGGCGAGCAGGACAACTGGTGCCACCGTTCGGCCGCCGCGCCGGTCAACCAGCTGCGGCTGCCGCCCACCGTGACCCGCATCAACCTGGCCTGCTCGGGCGCGCGGACCGATCTGGTGGGCGCGAACCCGGAACCCGGCCACGCCGAGGGTTCCCAGTCGCAGCGGCTGGCCGAGCTGGCGCGGCGCTACCGGATCACCGACGTCGTGGTGCAGGTCGGCGCGAATGACGACCCGGGCTTCACCGAAGTCGTCAACCAGTGCGTGGAGGCCTGGGTGCGGCAGGCCCCGGACGGCTGCGCGGCGCCACTGCGCACCGCTTGGCCGCAGCACGTGGAGCAGATGAAGCCGAAGGTGCTGGGCACGCTGCACGACATCCGGGCGGCGATGGACAGCGCGGGCTACACGCCGAGCAGCTACTCGCTAATCGTGCAGTCCTACGCCTCGCCGGTCGGCCCCGGGGTCAAGCCCGAGCTGCAGGACCTGTCCGGCTGCCCGTTCCTGACCGGCGACCTGGAGTGGATCCGGGACACCGGGGTGCCGCAGTTGTCGGCCGGGCTGCGGGATGTCGCGCGGCAGGCGGACGCCCGGTTCCTGGACCTGTCCCGGGCGGGCTCCGGGCACGAGGCGTGCACCGGGAACCCGCGCACGGCAGAGGGCGAGTGGTTCACCCGGCTGACGGTCGACTGGCCGAGCCTCCAGGACGAGCGGCGGGCGCCGCACGCGATGCAGGAATCGTTTCACGCCAACGCCGCCGGGCACGCGCAGTTGGGCCACTGCCTCGGCGAGTTCATGGCCACCGATGCCCCGACGGCGATGTGCCTGCCGGACGAGCGCGGCAACCTGAGGCCGGTCCCGGAACACGTCGCGGCCGTCCAAGCCCACCCTTGATCCCCTCGCTGCCCGCAACGCTTCGCAAAACGAGCCTGGAATAGGCGATTAGGACGTGTTTTACAAGCGGCGGCAGCCCTTGCGGTGTGGGACTGAACTGGCACCGCCGCGGGTTCTCAGGGGCTGTGCCCGCCGAAGGCCTCTCGGCGAGGACAGCCCCGACGCGGTGAATTGGCGTTCATGATGTCGGGGAACACGTGCGCGAGAAGTCCTCTGAGGTTCCGCTACCCGCACCGCTACGCAAACCACTTTCGAAACACGCCTTAAATCGCCGGGGGACGGTTTTCGAACGGGGTCGATAGCACCACCGTCGTTCGGGTGGAGACCTTCGCCGCCTCGCGGATCTGCCGGAGCAGCTCCTCCAGGCCCAGCGGCGAGGCCACCCGCACCTGCAGGATGTAGGACTCGTCGCCGGCTACCGAATAGCACGACTCGATCTGCGGCAGGTGCTCCAGCCGCTGCGGGTAATCGTCCGGCGCGGCCGGGTCGATCGGGGTCAACGAGATGAACGCGGTTAGCGGCAACCCGATCTGGTCACCGTCCACTTTGGCCGTGTAGCCCTGCAAGGCACCGCGCTGTTCCAGGCGGCGGACCCGCTGGTGCACGGCGGAAACGCTCAAACCGACGCGTTCGGCCAGATCGGTGAAGCTGCACCGTCCGTCCCGCGCGAGTTCGCGTAGGATGGCCCGGTCGGTGGCTTCCAGGACGCCAGGCGTCGCGGACCTGTCGCTCACGCCGGCAGCACCACCAACTCGTGCGGCTGGTTATTAACGCTTTCCACACCGTCCTCGGTGACGATGACGATGTCCTCGATCCGCGCGCCCCAGCGCCCCGGCTGGTAGATGCCCGGCTCGACGCTGAACGCCATGCCCGCCTCCAGCTGCAGGGCATTGCCGCCGACGATGTAGGGCTCCTCGTGCACGTCCAGCCCGATGCCGTGCCCGGTGCGGTGCACGAAGAACTCGCCGAACCCGGCGGCGACGATCGGCTCGCGGGCGGCGGCGTCGATCGACTCGGCGGTCGCGCCCGGCCGCACCGCCTCGACCGCGGCGCGCTGCGCGGCCTCCAGCACCGCGTAGGTCTCGCGGACGTCCGCCTGCGCGGGCTCGCCGATCGCGTAGGTGCGGGTGCAGTCGGAGTTGTAGCCCTCGTCGTTCGGGCCGCCGATGTCGATGACGACCACGTCGCCGCGCTCGATCACCCGGTTCGACACGTCGTGGTGCGGGCTGGCGCCGTTGGGCCCCGAGCCGACGATGACGAACGCCACCTCGGTGTGGCCCTCTTCGAGGATCGCGGCGGAGATGTCGGCGCCGACCTCCGCCTCGGTCCGGCCCGGCTTGAGGAACTCGGCCATCCGGGCGTGCACCCGGTCGATGGCGGCCCCGGCCTTGCGCAGCGCCTCGATCTCGGCGGTGTCCTTGCGCATCCGCAGTTCGCGCAGCACAGTCCCGGCCAGCACCTGTTCCGCATCGGGCAGGGCTGCGCGCAGCGGGAGCACGTGCAACGCGGGCATCATGTCGGCGACGGCCAACCGGGCGGGCGCCCCGCCGCGGCGGACCAGGTCGGCCACCATCGCGTGCGGCTCCTGGCCGTCGACCCAGGTCACGACGTCGATGCCGAGCTCGGCCAGCGGAATGTCGGCGAAACCGAGCTCCTCCAGCTTCGGCAGCACCAGCGCGGGCCGACCACCGGCCGGTAGCACCAGGCAGGTCAGCCGTTCGTGCGACTCCCCGCCCGCGCCGAGGAGGTAGCGCAGATCGGAGCCGGGCGTGATCAGCAGCGCGTCGAGTTCCGCCGCGGCAGCGGTTTCCGCGGCTTTGGTCAGCCGGGCCGCGAACACTGATGGATCCTGCTCAATCGAGACGGTGGCCATAGCCCCCAAGCCTAATCCCGGGGCAGCGACCCGCCGCCCGGCTGGTCGGAGTTCGCGCCACGCGGCACCGAGTCAGGCCGGGGCCTTGTCCAGGTCCTGTTCGAGCAGGGCGACGAGCTCGTCCAGGGCCGCCTCGTCGCTGCCGGAGAGCTCGACCTCCTCACCGTGCTGTGCGCCCAGGGACATCGGTTCGCGGCGTCGAAGTTGTCGGTGACCGGCGGCGCGTCGGTGATCTGGTAGACGCCCATGCCCACGCTGCAGGGGGTCGCCGATCAGCCCCGGCAAGGCGGCAGGCCCGGTTGGGCGGGTTCATGACCGGTTGCCCGATCAGGCGCCAGCCGATCCAGCGGCCGAGCGCTGCACGGCAGGTCGTGCACACCGGTGGGCGAAGACGTGACAAGCTGGCGAACTGTGACTGGTCCCCTGATGCTCGTCGATTCGGCCGGGTTGTGGTTCCGCTCGTACTTCGCACTGCCCGATTCGCTGACCGCCCCGGACGGCACGCCGGTGAACTCGGTGCGCGGTTTCTGCGACATGCTCGCCAAGCTGATCACCGACCGGCGCCCGTCGCGGCTGGTGGCGTGCCTGGACAACGATTGGCGGCCGCAGTTCCGCGTCGACGCGCTGCCGTCCTACAAGGCGCACCGCGTCGCCGAGGACGACCCAGCGGCCGAAGAGGTCCCGGACACGCTGTCCCCGCAGATCCCGGTGATCCTCGACGTCCTCGACGCCGCGGGCATCGCCACCGCCGAAGCCGAGGGCTACGAGGCCGACGACGTCATCGGCGCGCTAGCCGACCGCGAGGACCGGGACGCGGTGGCGGTCGTCACCGGCGACCGGGACCTGTTCCAGCTGGTGCGCACACAGCCCACCGCGGTCCGGGTGATCTACGTCGGCGCCGGCCTGGCGAAGGCGCAGGACTACGGCCCCGCCGAACTAGCGGAGAAGTACGCCCTGTCGGCCGACCGCGCCGGCGACGACTACGCGGAAATGGCGGTGCTGCGCGGAGATCCGTCGGACGGGCTGCCCGGAGTGGCAGGCATCGGCGAGAAGACGGCGGCGAAGCTGATCACCCAGTTCGGCTCGCTCGAAACGCTCCTCGCGGCGGCCGAGAGCGGCGATTCCCGCCTGACCCCGAGGATCCGGGGCAAGCTCGCGGAGGCGGCCGACTACCTGGCCGCGGCCCCGTCCGTGGTCCGCGTGGCCCGCGACGCCCCGGTGGTCCAGGACCGCCCGGATGCGCTCCTGCAGTCCCCTGTGGACACCGACCGCCTGCGCGAGCTCCAACACTCCTGGGGCCTGGGTGCCAGCATCGACCGCCTGATCGCGGCACTGACCCCCTGAGAGTTCAGGAGCAGCGCTGGTTTATCCATGCACTGTGGAGTCTTCCCGGAGGTGGCACTCGAATTCGATCGGGTCGTGCGCGCAGAACACGTCGATCTCGGCCCGGTGAGCGGTCACCAGGTCGTGCAGCGGTCCCGGCTCCCGGGCAGCCGCTGCTGAAATCCGGTCCCTCCAGTGCCTGCGCGAAATGCGCCATCCTCGCCGCGACTACCCCTTCGCGCGGCCCGCTCGGCGCTCAGAAGCTGGTGCCACACCAAGGCGGTACGACGGTGGCGAACAGGGAGTCCGCTGCCGGGACGGCCGCCGGGTCGTGCGCCTGGATGCGGCCCGCCGCCACGAGCGCCGACGCGGACTGGTCACTCAGGTACAGCGCCGCGAGCGTGGCGACGTCGAGGCTGAGCTGGGGTTGCCCGGAACACCGGTCCACGCCGTCTGGGGCGACGCGGTAGCGGCCTTCGTTCTCCGGCAGGAACGCATCGCGAACCTCGACCACCACCGGATCGGCCGCGCCGAAGGTCCGCGCGCGAAAGGCAGCGAGCACGTCCACCAATCGCACCCAGAGGTCGTCCTCGACCGTGGTGATCCGGCACTGGCGGCGATCGGTCAGCCACCACTCCAGCGGCTCGTCCACCGGCCGGATCCCGGCCACCAGCCGGTCCGCCAGGTCGAGGTCGAGCAGGAAGCGCCACAGCTCCGCCGCCGCCGTGGCATCGGCCGCCGAAACGTCGATGACCCGCACCGTGGTGGACCAGTTGTCGTCGGTCTTCGGCTCGTAGATGACGAACCCGTCGTCCACTCCGTCCTCGTCGGCGTGCACGGCGACGGTGAGTCCCTTGCCCCACATCGACCACCGGGCCGACCACCAGGCGTCGGGGCGCCCGATCCGGCCCGGCCGGTCCGGGCCGCACCGCTCGTAGATGGCTGGCAGGAGCGGCTCCGCCTTCGCCTGGTCCACCAGCCGCACCCGGCCGCCGCGCGGCACCTCGGCGCGCACCGTCACACTGGGCCGGTCCAGCTCCACCCTCCGGCACCTGGTGGCCACGCCGTAACCGAACCGCTCGTAGATCACCGCTTCGGACGCGTGCAGCATGGCCACGGCCTCGCCGCGCTCGCGCACCTCCTCGAGCTGCGCGCGCATCAGCGACGTCAGCACCCCGCGACGCGTCTGGTCGGCGCGGACCCCGACACCCGTCACCGCGCCCGCCGACAGCCGCCGACCGCCCGGCACCGCCAACACGTTCGTAATCGTTCTCGTCGTCCCGGCCAGCTCACCGTCGACGAACGCCCCCAGCACCCGACCCGGCTCGTGCAGGGCCGCGTTGCCCGCCCACTCCTCGTCGCTCAACGGCTGCCAGAGCAGGGCACGGCGGAACAGGTCGTTCGCCCCGCGGAACCCGGATTCGGACAACGCGCGCACTTCGTGCCGGCTCACGCCAGCGATCTTGCCTGCCTCCCCGGCAGGCGTCGACCGAATTTCACTTGGGGTGGCCGACCTCGTAGACGCCCTTCTCGTTCTTGACCGTCACCGTGACGGTCTTGGTCGCCGAGTCGACGCTGACCTTGCAGTCGAAGCGCTGACCGACCGCGACCGGCTGCCCGCTCGGGCAGCTGACGTTCCCGACCCCCGGCAGCCCGTAGGAGCCCTTCAGGGTCTGCGTGACGCCCTTCTCCACGCTGGCCGCATCGAACACCGGCCGCACGAACCAGCCCGGCGTGAGGAACCCGAGCACCAGCACCACGCCGACCACGAGGACCGCACCGATCCCGCCGAGCACCCACGGCAGCGCCGAGCGCTTCTTCTTCGGCCGTTCGAACTGGTCGAATTGCCCGAGGCCGCCCGGTGCCGGGTACTGCCCGCCCTGCGGGTACTGCGGTTGGCCGTAGCCGTAAGGCTGCGGCTGGGGTGGCTGCCGCGCGGGTCGCTGCGGAGCGAAACCACCCGGCTGCGGGTAGCCCGGCGCTGCCGGCTGCATCCCAGGCCCCTGGGGTTGCTGCCCCCACTGGGGATAGCTCCCCGGCTGGCCGTAGGGGGACGACATCTGCACCTCCGGACGAAGTTCACCTGGCCATCGCGACATTCCCGACGCCAGGAGATCCAACCACAACCGCCCTGCCGCCCGAATCGGCCGGGCGGCGGTCACACGGCGCCGGCGGCGACCACGCCGCGGCGGATCGCGGTGACCGCCTTCGCCGCCGACGAACCCACCGGGTCCGCCACCCCGACGACCTCGCGGATCTGGTCGAGCAGGTCGATCACCTGGCGGCACCAGCGGACGAAGTCACCGGCCGACAGTTCGTGCCCGCTGGACTCGGCCGCGGTGAGGACCTTCTCCAGCGACTCGCCGCGCGCCCAGCGGAACACCGGCCAGGCGAAACCGGCGTCCGGCTCGCGGGTGCGGTCCAGCTTGTGCCGCCGCTCGTCGTCCTCCAACTCCGCCCACAGCCGCCAAGTGGCGGCCAGCGCGTCGCTGACCGCACCGGCCGGCACCTGCGGCGCCAGACCCTCCCGCCGCGACTCGTAGACCAGCGACGACACCACGGCCGCCAGCTCGGCAGGCCCCAGTCCGCGCCACGCCTGAACCCGCAGGCATTCGGCAGCCAGCAGGTCCGATTCGCTGTAGAGCCGCGAGAGCCGCCGCCCGTGCTCGGTGACTGCGCCCTCCGATGGACCGGCCACCGGCAGGTAGTCCCGTTCGGTCAGCAGCGCGACGATCCGGTCGAAGGAGCGGGCCAGCGAGTGCGTGGTCGTGGCGACCTTGCGCAGCAGGTTCTCGTTCTCGCCCCGCAGCCGCTCGTACCGCTCGGCCCACCGGGCGTGGCTCTCCCGCTCGTCGCAACCGTGGCACGGGTGCGCCTTCAACGCGCGCCGCAGCGTCGCCAGTTCCGCGTCATCGGTCGCGTCGGAGCGCCGCCGACCGCGTCCGCCCGGAGCCTCGATGCCGGTGTTGCGCAGCGTCGAGGCGAGGTCCCGGCGGGACCTCGGCGAGCGGGTGTCGACGTGCTTCGGCAACTTGATCTTGCCCAGCGGCTCCACCGGCGAGGTGAAGTCGGCGACCGACAGCCGCCCCGACCAGCGGTCTTCGGTGACCACCAGCGGTCGCGGCTCGCCCAGCAGCTCCAGCCCCGGGTCGATGACCACCGCCAGCCCCGAACGCCGCCCGGCGGGCACCGCGATCACGTCGCCCTTGCGCAGCTTCTCCAGCGACTTCGCCGCCTCTGCGCGCCGCGACTGGCGGTTCTGCCGGGCCAGGTGCTTCTCCCGCTCGGAGATGCGGCGACGCAACTGGAAGTACTCGTCGAAGTCGCCCAGGTGGCAGTGCATCGCCTCGGAGTAGCCCGTCAGCGCCTCGTTGTTGCGCTCCACGCGCCGGGACAGGCCGACCACCGAGCGGTCGGCCTGGAACTGCGCGAACGACTGCTCCAGCAGTTCCCGCGCGGCGTCCTGGCCGACGCGCTGCACGAGGTTTACCGCCATGTTGTATCCGGGCCGGAACGACGAGCGCAGCGGGTACGTGCGGGTCGAGGCCAGCCCGGCGACCTGCTTGGGGTCGACGCCCGGCTGCCAAACGACCACCGCGTGGCCCTCGACGTCGATGCCGCGCCGCCCGGCCCGGCCGGTGAGCTGCGTGTACTCGCCGGGGCTGAGGTCGACGTGCGACTCGCCGTTGAACTTCACCAGCCGCTCCAGCACCACCGTGCGGGCGGGCATGTTGATGCCCAGCGCCAGCGTCTCGGTGGCGAACACGGCCTTGACCAGGCCGCGGACGAACAGCTCCTCGACCGTCTCCTTGAACGCCGGCAGCAGGCCCGCGTGGTGCGCGGCCAGGCCGCGCTCCAGCGCCTCCCGCCACTCCCAGAAGCCCAGCACCGCCAGGTCGGACTCCGGCAGGTTGGCGGTGTGCTCGTCGATCACCTCGCGGATCTCGTCGATCTCCGCGTCGGTGGTCAGCCGCAGCCCCGCCCGCATGCACTGGGAGACGGCCTGGTCGCAGCCGTTGCGGCTGAAGATGAACACGATCGCCGGCAGCAGCCCGGCCGCGTCCAGCCCAGTGAGCATCTCCACCCGCGACGGCGGGTAGAACCGCGGCGGGCGCGGGCCCTTGCGCTTGGCGTTCGGCCCGCCTCGCCGACCGCCGTAGGGCACGTGCACGCGGGCCAGCTGCTGGGTTTGCCGCACCAGGTTCGGGTTGATCTGCAGTTCCCGGTCCGGGTTCTCGCCGCCGAACAGGTCGAACATCCGGGGCCCGACCAACATGTGCTGCCACAGCGGCACCGGCCGGTGCTCGTCGACCACGACCGTGGTGTCGCCGCGCACTTCCTGCAGCCACTCGCCGAATTCCTCGGCGTTGCTGACCGTCGCCGACAGGCTCGCCACCTGCACGTACTCCGGCAGGTGCAGGATCACTTCCTCCCACACCGCGCCGCGGAAGCGGTCCGCGAGGTAGTGCACCTCGTCCATCACGACATAGCCGAGCTGGTCGAGGCTGCGGGAGCCCGCGTAGAGCATGTTGCGCAGCACCTCGGTGGTCATCACGACCACCTGCGCCTCGCCGTTGATCGAGGTGTCGCCGGTCAGCAGCCCGACCGCGTCACTACCATGCCGCTCGCACAGGTCGGCGTACTTCTGGTTGGACAGTGCCTTGATCGGCGTGGTGTAGAAGCATTTCCGGCCCTCCTTGAGCGCGAGGTGCACGGCGAACTCGCCGACCACGGTCTTTCCGGCCCCGGTGGGCGCGCACACCAGCACGCCGTGCCCGGCCTCCAGGGCCTGGCAGGCGGTGCGCTGGAACGGGTCGAGCTCGAAGGACAGCTCGCCCGCGAACCCGGCCAACTGGGGGTGCGCGCTGCGACGGGCGTGCGCCGAGAAGGCGTCGGCCGGAGACAGCTTGGTGGGGTATGAACGGCTGGCAGCCACACCCCAAGGCTTTCACATCACACCGACGTGCGTCGCAGCCCCAGCGCCAGAAGCCATGCGCAACCCATCACAACAACCTGAAACTGTTTCCAGGCTCGTCTTGCGCAGGCCCACCAGCTCCCGCACCACCGCCAGCCCGTACCGGCGGTGCCGTGGGCATCAGCGGCGAGCACCGTCCGCAGGTCGCAAACGCCGCGCGCGAGGCAAGATCCGCTCCCCCGCGGCCCCGCCTTGGTCAGCGACGCGGCAATTTAAATGGAAATCGGATCTTCGATTTCAAATGGAAATTGCGGATCTCAGGTCACGTCGTCGTGCTGCTTCGGGCTCGGCGACGGCGTGCTGTCCAGTTCGGAGGCTCGGAAGTCGATCTTCGAAGCCTCGTCCGGGCTCAGGCCCTCCAGGCCCTGGCCTTCGAGCTTCTTGGCCCGGCGCTTGTCGTTGACCCGGCAGATCAGCATCGCGATGGCGAACAGCACGCACAGCGCGGACGCCAGCGCCAGCATCGAGAACGGGTCCTGCCCGGGCGTCGCGATCGCAGCGAAGACGAACAGCGCGAAGACCAGCCCCCGCCACCAGCTCTTCAGCTTGACGTAGCTGACGATCCCGGCCAGGTTGAGCATCACCAGGATCAGCGGCAGCTCGAAGCTGACGCCGAAGATCATCAGCAGCAGCAGCATGAAGCTGATGTACTTGCCACCGGTGAGCGCGGTGAAGAACGCGTCCCCGCCGAACCCGGACATGAACCCCAGGGCCGTCGGCAGGATGTAGTACGCCAACACCGCCCCGGCGACGAACAGCACAGTCGCGCAGCTCACGAACAGCCGGGCGAACTTACGCTCCTTGGCGTACAGCCCGGGCGTGATGAACGCCCACAACTGGTAGAGCCACACCGGGCTGAACAGCACCGCGCCGACCGACACGCCAACCTTCAGCGTCAGCATGAAGATCTCGAACGGCTCGGTCTGCAGCAGCTGGCATGTCCCATTCGGGCTCAGGCGCTGGGTGACCGGCAGCTGGCAGTACGGTTCGAGCAGCACATGGCTGAGCGTGGGCAGCCCGAACAGCGAGTGGGAGAACCACCAGAGCCCGAAAATCGCGCCGACGACCACCGCCACGATGGCCACGCCCAACCTGTACCGCAGCTCGTAGAGGTGATCGACGAGCGTCATGGTGCCATCGGGGTTGTGCCTGCGCCCCCACCGACGGCGATCCTTGCGGAACGGGTTCAGGCGCCCCAATACACTGGCACCCACCTTGTCGTTCCCGTCCTCAGTCAGTTCTTGGAGTCGTTACGCTGCTTTTCGTCGAGCGCGGACGTCACCGGGGGCGCGCTGGACTCACCGGAGGTCAACTCCGGCTTCGGCTCCCGCTCAGCCTTCTCCTTCTTGGCCGCTTCCTCATCGGCCTTCATGCCGCGCGCCTCGGCCTTGAAGACGCGAGCCGACTGGCCGAGCGAACGGGCCATCTGCGGAAGTTTGGTGGCACCGAAGAGCAGCACCAAGACCAAGACGATGAGAATCAGTTCCCAGCCACCTGGCAAACCCATTCGAGTTCAACCTTTCGTGATGTCCCCTGCAGGCGCAATGGTACGCAAGGCAGGGGTCGACAAACAGGGCCGTCGCGCGTCACCGGTTGCGACGTTGGGCGAACGCCACCTTCAGACCGGCCACGCGTGCCTTCACCAGGCCGCTGCGATCACCGAAGTCGTGGAAGACCTGCCGCTGCACGGCTTTGACCCTGCGCAGCTCCCGGAACAAGCGGATCAGCAGCAGCACGAGCAGGACCAGGCCAACGGCCAGCAGGACAAGACTCCACGTGTACGGCACGGCGTCACCGTAGCGGGCTCAGGTGGACTTGAGGTGACGTGCCCGTGCCAACGCGCCTTTCGCGCGTTGACGCACGTCACACGCCAGCTCGTCGGGGCTGAGCACCCGCACCTGGCCGCCCAGGCCCAGCAGCAGCCGGGCCATCCACGACCGGTCCGAGTACCGCATCCGCACCCGGGCCCTCCCCCGCGGCAGCTCGACCAGCTCGTCCACCGGGTAGTACTCGGCCACCCATCGCGTGTCGGGCTCCAGCTCCAACTCGGCGACGAACTGGTCCGGGGCCGGCCGGAACAGCCCCGCCGACAGGTCCGTCGGCTCGGCCTCCAACGGCGGCTGCGCGGCCTCGTCCAGCACCTCGACGTCGTCGATGCGGTCCAGCCGGAACATCCGCACCCCGGCCGCGCTGCGGCACCAGGCCTCCAAGTAGCTGCGCCCGTCGATGAGCAGCAGCCGCATCGGATCCACGATCCGCTCGCTGATGTCGTCGCGGGAGGCGGTGTAGTAGCGCATCCGCAGCGCGCGGCGGCGGGTCGTAGCGTCCTGCACCGCTGAGCGCACTCCCGGTCGCACCGCGCCTTCCCGGCCCTCCAGGCCGACCACCACGCTTGCCGGGCGCGCCTGCCCGACGGCATCCTCCACCTTCGCCAGGGTGCGCTGCACGGCGTCGGTGTCGGTGATGCCCGGGGTGTCGGCCAGCGCCCGCAGCGCCACCAGCAGCGCCGTGGCCTCGGATGCGGTGAGCCGCAGCGGGCGCCGCATGCCCGCGTCGTATGTGACGGTGATCGAGTCGCTCTCGAAGGACAGGTCGATCAGGTCGCCGGGCCCGTAACCCGGCAGCCCGCACATCCACAGCAGCTCCAGGTCCTTGCGCAACTGCTGCGCGGTGACGCCGAAGTCGCCCGCGGCGTCGGCGATCGGGATGCCCGGGCGGCTCAGCAGGTACGGCACCAGCGCCAGCAGCCTCGGCAGCCGCTCGGTCGCGCTCGTCATCGGCCCTCCTGGTCGAACCCGCGTTCCTGGTCGACGACGTCCAGGTGGATCTCGTGCACCGTCTTGCGCAGCGTGTCCGGCTCCAGCACCGCGACGTCCGGCCCGTACCCGGCGAGCCAACTCGCCGCCGACTCGGGGAAGAGCAGGTCAAGCTCAAGCACGTCACCCGGATCGCCGCCGAGCTCCATCTGCTCGAGGAAGGTCGCCCGGCGCCGCAACCCCTGCGCCCGACCGGCCGCGACCCACACCCGCGCGAGCGTGCTGGGCGGGGGCTCGCGCTGCTCGCCGGCCACCAGCCGCAGTAGGTCTGTGTCCGGCGGCCGCTGCACCTGACCGGCCGGGCTCACCGACTTGGCCTGCCCCAGGATCCGGGACAGCCGGAAGCAGCGCGGCGCCTGCCGGTCCCGGTCGTGCCCGACCAGGTACCAGCGGCCCCGCCAGGACACCACGCCCCACGGTTCGACCGTGCGGCGGTGCACGTCCGGGCTGCTCGGACGCCGGTAGTCGAACTCCACCACACGCCCGGCCTGCACCGCCGCCAGCAGCGACGCGAAGGCGGGTTCGCTGGTACGCACCTTCGGCTCGACCGCCGCCGAGGAGCGCTCGTCGACGTCAACCCCGGCGGCGCGCAGCTTCAGCAGGGCGCCGCGGGCCGCCGATGTGAACTCCGGGGAGTCCCACAGCCGCACCGCGAGGGCGACCGCGGCTGCTTCGTCTGGCTCCAGGTCGATGTCGCCGAGCTCGTAGTCGCGGCGGGCGATGCGGTACCCGTCGGCGGCGTCGAAGGCGGAGTTCCGCCCGGTCTCCAACGGGATCCCCAGGTCGCGCAGCTCGGCCTTGTCGCGTTCGAAGGTCCGGAAGAAGGCCTCGTCGGTGGGCGCGCCGGCATAACCCGCAACGATCGCCCTAATCCGCTCCGCGGTGAGGTACTGGCGGGTCGACAGGAGACACAGCACCAGGTTCACCAAGCGTTCAGCGCGCGCAGTGGCCACTTCGAAACTCTAGCTCCGCTGTATTCGATCAAGTGTTTGGGTCGGTGCACATCATGCCTAGTGATGCGGGATGGAGTCATCGTGGCTCGCCGACCCGCGCCGATTTCCCCCCGACTCAGAACCGTCGTGGTTTCGACTGACACTGAAGGTATCGCGAAGATGAAGAATGTTCATGGCTCTAGGCTGACCTGATGATCAGTCAACCCCTGCGGTGATCCCACCCAGGTCGGGGCGTTTCGGGCGGCTCCCGGCCGGTGCGGTATGAAAACGAGCCCACCATGCCGACCGGAAGGCGGATCTGGTCCGTGACGACCGAGCACGATCCCGAGACCCTCGCCGTGCTGCGCGAGATGGCCGTGAAGATCGCCGCGGCCGCACCGAAGGATTGGCGACGCGCCGTGCTGGAGGGATTCGCCGACGGCACGGGCTCCGGTCACCGCGGGCCCGTGTACGAGCCGCGGTCGCTGGAGGGCACCGGCTCCTCCGTCGACCTGCACTATGAGATGTGCCTGGTGCACGAGCTGGAGCGGGCCGCGGACCGGCTCACCATCGAGCTCGTCGTCCACCCGACCGGCAAGTTCGAGGCGGTCACCAGCGAATCGCTGCGCCGCTCGCCGCGCACCGACCGCGGGGGCTTCACCTATCTCCTGCGGCCCGACGCCTTACCCGCCGAACCCGCGGCGTTCCAGCCCGGCCCCGCCCGAGCGGTACAGGCCGGCGACCCGCTGGAGGCGTTGCAACTGCTGGACCGCTACCTGCGGCGGCGCGCGGAGATCGTCGGTCTCCAGGAGAAGCTGCCGGAACCGCTGGAAGCGGCCCAGCGCGAGTTCCTCGAAGGGCACCTCCCGGTGCCGCTGCCAGACGACCTCCGCGCGCTGTACGGCCGGGCCGACGGCGACCACCAGGTCGGCCTGCTCGGCGTGTTCCGCTGGTTGGACTTGACGGGCCTCGCCGCCTTGAGCGACAAGGACCGCCCGCAGAACCGCTGGTGGGTCGTGCGGGACTGGGACCGGGTGCTGTTGCGGGAAGTCCGCTACGACACCCATCCCGCGGGCGCGGTGCGCCGCGCGCAGCACCTGCCCGGCTGGATCCCATTCGCCCACGACACCGGCGGCGAGTGCCTCGCGGTGGACATGGACCCCGGCCCCAACGGCCACCTCGGCCAGGTGATCCGCATCGGCCTGCACGACCACGACGGCCCGGTCTACGTCGCCGATTCGGTGACGAACCTGCTGCGGCGCCACGTCGAGGCGCTGGAGAACTTCTCCTACCAGTACAAGAACGGACGGCTCCGGCTGTTCCTCGGGGACGACGCGCCGGCCCCGGACCGCGAACTGCGCATCGAGGGCAACTCCGCTCCGCTACGGGAAATCCACCCGGGCATCCAGCGGCTCGTCGTGGCCAACTCGCACCTGGTCGACCTCACCCCGGTACGCAACGCGCCGTCGCTGTGGGAGGTGGAGCTGGCCAACTGCCCGACCGCGGACCTCTCCCCGCTGCGCTGCGCGCCGTTGGAGGTGCTGACCGCCGACCTGGACCGCATCGACCTCGCCCCGCTGGCCGAGCACCCGACGCTGCGGCTGCTGAAGCTGGCCACCGGCGAACCGGTCGACCTCACCCCGCTGCGCACCTGCCCGCGGCTGTACGGGCTGGACCTGGCCGCCGCCGAGGTGCGCGACATCGCGGTGCTGGGCGACCTGGATGGCCTGCTCTACCTCAACCTGAACGCGGCCCAGTGGGAAGAGCTGTGGGCGGCGACGACCCACCCGGTCGGCCTGGCCGCCGCCGAGCTCCACAGAGCCCCGACGCTGCGCAAGGCCGCCAAGTGGGCCGGGACCCTCGCCGACGACTCCCCCGACGTGCGCTACACGCGGGGCCGCTTCACCCCGCCGAAGGGATCGCGCACCCCGTTGTGGCGCCGGATCAAGAAACCGTGGGAGTTCTGACCGAGGCGTCGGCTCGGAAGCGCTCCGTGGCGTCGAGGCGGGGCGTGATGACCTGCATCGCGATCTGCCGCTCCTTCGGCGACGGCGGCAGATGCACGTGTTGATCTTTTCGGCACCCGACCGTTAGAGGGAGCTGATCAGGCGTTCCACCCGCTCGTCCACCGCGCGGAACGGGTCCTTGCACAGGACGGTCCGCTGGGCCTGGTCGTTGAGCTTCAGGTGGACCCAGTCCACCGTGAAGTCCCGGCCCGCGGCCTGCGCGGCGGCGATGAAGTCACCGCGCAACTTGGCCCGGGTGCTCTGCGGCGGAGTGTCCTTGGCGGCCTCGATCTCGCCGTCCTCGGTCGCCCGGTCCACCAGGTCCTTGCGCTGCAGCATGTCGAACAGCCCGCGGCCCCGGCGAATGTCGTGGTAGGCGAGGTCGAGCTGGGCGATGCGCGGGCTGGACAGTTCCAGCCCGTGCTTGCCGCGGTACCGCTCCAGCAGCCGGTGCTTGATCGCCCAGTCGATTTCCCGGTCGATCAGCGAGAAGTCCTGCTGCTCGATCGCGTTCAGCGCGCGGCCCCACAGCTCCAGGATCCGCTCGGTCATCGGGTCCGAACCGCGCCGCGCCACGTGGTCGACCGCCCGGCCGTAGTACTCCCGCTGGATGTCCAGAGCGGACGCCTCCCGGCCGCCGGCCAGCCGGACCGTGCGCCGCCCGGTGAGGTCGTGGCTGATCTCGCGGATCGCGCGGATCGGGTTGTCCAAGCTGAAGTCCCGGAACTGCACGCCCTGCTCGACCATCTCCAGCACCAGGTTCGCCGAGCCGACCTTGAGCAGCGTGGTCACCTCGGACATGTTGGAGTCGCCGACGATGACGTGCAGCCGGCGGTACCGCTCGGCGTCGGCGTGCGGCTCGTCGCGGGTGTTGATGATCGGCCGCGAACGGGTCGTCGCGCTGGAGACGCCCTCCCAGATGTGCTCGGCGCGCTGCGAAAGGCAGTACACCGCGCCGCGCGGCGTCTGCAGCACCTTCCCGGCGCCGCAGATGAGCTGGCGGGTCACCAGGAACGGCAGCAGCACGTCGGCGATCCGGGAGAACTCCCCGGACCGGCCGACCAGGTAGTTCTCGTGGCAGCCGTAGGAGTTGCCCGCCGAGTCGGTGTTGTTTTTGAACAGGAAGATGTCTCCGCCGATGCCCTCGTCGGACAGTCGGCGTTCGGCGTCGATGAGCAGGTCCTCCAGGATCCGCTCGCCGGACTTGTCGTGGGTGACGAGTTGGACGAGGTCGTCGCATTCCGCCGTGGCGTACTCCGGGTGCGAGCCCACGTCGAGGTAGAGCCGGGCCCCGTTGCGCAGGAAGACGTTTGACGACCTTCCCCACGACACGACCCGCCGGAACAGGTACCTGGCCACCTCGTCCGGGGACAGTCGCCGCTGCCCGTGGAACGTGCAGGTGACCCCGAACTCGGTTTCGATGCCGAAGATCCGCCGCTGCATGGTTCCACACTAGGCGCAAACCCCGCTTTTCGGCGGTCCGCCGTTCGGGCCTCGTTGCAGGTCGAAAAGGTTCGCCCAGCGTGATGTCACTCCTGGTCACCCTGGTGACCAGGGGGTTCCGACGGTCGCACCCGGCGTCGAAAGGCTCACGCGTCGCGGGGATCTCGTTCAGATTCACAGGTAGCATCGCAGGGATGCTCGGGAGGTTGCGCAACACAATCAACGCGATCGACGGCGAACTCGCACGCCGCAGTGCCCGGTTGCCCGCCTCGGTCGCCGACATTCGGCTCAAGTCGCTCAGCACGGCTGCGAACCACAGTGTGCTCTGGCTGACCATCGCGGCGGTGCTGGCCGGCCGCAAGGGCGCTTCCCGCAGGGCCGCACTGCGCGGCGTGGTGGCCATCGCCGGCGCGAGCGCGACGACCAACCTCATCGGCAAGCCGCTGTTCCCGCGGCGGCGCCCTGCCGCCGAGCTGATGTCGCGGCACCGCCGGCTGAGCGACCCACCCACGTCGTCGTCGTTCCCGTCCGGGCACGCGGCGTCGGCCGCAGCATTCGCCACGGCGGCCGCGATGGAATCCCCGATGACCGGAGCCGTCATCGCCCCGGTGGCGGCAGCGGTCGCGTACTCCCGGGTGCACACCGGCGTGCACTGGCCGACCGACGTCGTGTGCGGGGCCGCCCTCGGGGCGGGTGTGGCGTGGGCGACCAGGCGGTGGTGGCCGGTGCGACCGGACGCCCCCGCCGCCAGCAACCACCCGGCCGAGCTCCCGGCCCTCGAAGACGGGGACGGGATGCTTGCGCTGGTCAACCCCGGCTCCGGAAACGGCGAGCTCGACCCCGAGCAGTGGGTCGGCGAGCAGTGGCCGAAGGCCGTGATCGTGCACCCGGAGCCGGAGGCCAACCTGGTCGACGGGCTGCGCGAGCAGCTCGCCCGCGACCGCGATCGCGTCCGGGCCCTGGGCGTGGCCGGCGGTGACGGCACCGTGGCCGCAGTGGCGGCGATGGCGTCCGACCACGGCCTGCCGTTGGCAGTGGTCTCCGCGGGCACGCTCAACCACTTCGCCCGCGACATCGGGGTGGGCGACCCGACGTCGGTCGCCGATTCGGTCTCCACCGGCTCAGGAGCCACCGTCGACCTGGGTGCGGTCGCCATCGACGACGTCCCCGCCTGCCGGTTCGTCAACACCGCGAGCCTCGGCGGCTACCCGGACATGGTGCGCTTCCGCGAGAAGTGGGAACCGCGCTGGGGCAAGTGGCCGGCTGCCGCGATGGCCCTGATCCGGGTGCTCCACGAGTCCAGCCCGCTGGACGTGGAGATCGACGGCGAACGCCACCGCGTGTGGGTGCTGTTCGTCGGCAACGGCGCATACGCGCCACGGGGTTTCGCGCCGGCCTGGCGCCCCCGCCTGGACAACGGGACGCTGGACGTGCGCCTGGTCCGCGCCGACCGGCGATTCTCCCGACTTCGCTTCGCGCTCGCGGCGATGACGGGGGCACTGCACCGCAGCCGCACCTACGTCGAACGCCAGGTGTCCCGGCTGGACGTCGTGGTACGGGGAACACCGGTCGCGCTAGCGGCCGACGGCGAGGTGCACCGGCCGGGCCGGCGATTCTCCTTCACCACGCACGAGAACGCCCTGAACGTCTACCGCCCGAACGCAGTGGACTGATCGGCGTCAGTACTGCTCGTGGCGCGCGAGCGCCTGGCCGACCATGCGGTCGGCGGACCAGCACGGCGGCAACATCCAAGCGGTCATGACATCGACCGGGTGCCCGCTCCGGATCTCCGATGTCGAGCCCGGCTGTGCCCACGGCCTACTGGCAGCCGAGAAGCACGTGATCGGCGCCCTGTACACGCACCAGACAGGTCCCGATACCTGTGGCACACCGCTACCCAAAGAATTGAGCCATTCGGATGACGTTCGGGCAAAACAGGTGACCTGTTGTAACGATTAAGATCAAATGGCCTGAGTGATCAGTGCAGTCAGATGAAGTGGTGAGCATGGCGTTGGATCCGAACCAGCACCAAGGCGTCTTCGGCGAGGCGTTCGTCGCGGTGCTGGCAACGGCTGCGGGATTAACGGTTTCGAGACCGTATCCGGACGTGACGGGCGAAGACTTCACGCTCGGCCATAAGGGCCGACTCGTAGGCCGCAGGCATCCAAAGATAGATGTCCAGGTGAAGTCCTGGTCCCGGTCGCAAGCCACCTGGCGTGACGGTGTCTGGAAATACCGGATGCAGGCGGACCATTTCAATGATCTCGCCGACTCTGCGCTTCCGCTACGCCGGTACCTTTTCCTGGTAATCGTCCCCGCGGACGCGACTCAGTACGCGGTGGGCGGGGAAGGACAGCTCATCTTGAGCCACGCCGCCTACTGGGTTCGCTTGCAGGGACGGAACTTGGTGGATCCGTCGGCCCAGGCAACCGTGTCGGTGGATGTGCCCGCGACCAATCTGCTCACCGTGGATTCACTGCGCGACCTCATCGAGGGCAAGGATGACGAGGAGGTTCGCCGATGACTTCCTACCCGGACGCAGATCTGCTCGTCGCAGTGAAACCCGAGGACATCGCCACCTATCTACGGGCATCAGGCTGGTACGAAGCCGACCACTACAACCAAGCGACGATCTGGACACACGGCCCCGCGGGGAACGAGACCGACGTCCTAGCTCCGCCCAACAACACGTTCCGCGACTACCCGCGGCGGATGATAGAACTGCTCACCACGGTGGCGGACGTCGAGCAGCGCGAACCCGCCGACGTGTTGCAAGACTTACTGTCGGTTCAGGTTGACGTCCAGTACATCCGTACCATGCCGGACTCGCCCAGTGGTACGACTCCGCTGCATCACGGTTATCAGGCAGTCAAGGGAGTTCACGATCTTTTCCTATCCGCGGCGACCTCGGCACACCTACTTGAGCCGATGGCCGTGCTGCCCAGCCAGAAACCGCCGGAAGCGTGGGATTTCATCGGCGGCGTCCGGCTAGGGCAGACGGCTCCTGGTAGCTACATTTTCCGCGTTGAAACACCGCTGACGGGTGCTGGCAGCCCGGCCGGCTCGCCATCGCGGAGAGTCCTGGACCTTCTCCATCTGGCCATGAATTCGGCGCACAGAGCGGCCGCGGACACCGACCTGCCCGACGGATCAAGGCCGTTCGCCGAGCATATCGCCAGTGGTGTTTCAGCCAATCTATGCGAGGCGTTGAGCAGTATAGGTGCGCTCGGGAACAGCCCGTTCGAGATCAAGTTCGCCTGGGCTGCGACGCTGCCGATGCAACGGCCCACCCCAGATCTTCACTTCGACACCGAGTCGATCAGCCGCATCAAGAAGGCCGGCCAGTACCTGAGGGATTTGCCTGCGCACCGAGAGGCTCAGATCGAGGGACGGGTCGTCGAACTTCGCAGCTACCGACCGGACAAACAGGGCGTGGTCGTGATAGCAGGGGTGCTGACGACGCCGCAGGGCCGATCAACGGAGCGGGTCCTTGTTGTCCTGCCCAGCCGGTATTACGAACTGGCTCACGAGTCCCATCCGGGCAGGAAGCGGGTGCGCGCGGTTGGTCTGGTGAAAACCTCCGGAAGGCAGCCAGAACTGAGCGCGGTCACGGAGTTCGAGGTGCTCGACGACTGACCGCCGCGCCGGTGAAGAACGCGAGCCCAGAGTGCGCGAGCGTGTCGACCAGCAGTGCCCGGTCCAGGAAGTGATTTCCCCGCTCACAGCTGGTTTCTGAGGCGAACAGACACGCATGGCAGGCCGCACCGTGCAATCGGCCGTGCGTTGTCGGATCATGCTCAGAGCACAACGGGTCTGAGCTGCACCGCGTCGCCGCGTCGAGTGCACGTTCTATCAGCTGACCAAGCCTTTCCTTGCTGCCGAGCGACACCAGGCCGCCCAACGTTCCCTCGCTGTCCGGTGCGGCGGTGTAGAGCAGGATGCCCGCCATCGGCGCCGACCCGTCGGTCGCGTAGATCCGTTCACCGATGCCGGCCGCGCTGTATCCGGATTCCAGTGCGAGCTCACGAATAAGCACATGGGCTACCGTGTGCAGCAGAACGTAGCGAAGGCCGGGCCAGTCGTTATCGGGAAGTCGGCGCTGTTGGCACCACTTCTTGAATGCGGGAACCAACACGGTGCGCTCGCGTTTGCGCGCCTCCGGGTTCCGTTCCCACGTCGCTACTCGTTCCTCGTTAAATCGCAGGAAGATCCCCTCGCCACGCATCTCCGCACACGGAACCCAGCTCGGGTCTGCGCTGGACAATGGTGCGGACCGATCGCTAGGCGTGTCCTGCACGTCCCATTCCGGCGCATCGATGCGGGTGAACCCGTAGAGCGCCGCTACTTCGCGCAGCCGTGGCACCAGTACGACTCTGTCCAGCCATTTCTTGGCCGTCTGCGGCACGCCCTCGTGCTTGGTGGTGAAATCCGGAAGGTTGATCGTCTCGGCGTCCGTGAACGCCTTCCACTCCGGTGTCCGGAGGTCTTCGACTGCTTCCTCGGCCGAGTCGTCGGCGGCCGAGTGCCGCTTGAGTGCCTGCCAGACGGCGTCGGGGCCGTAGGGCTCCAACTGCGGCCAGCAGGTCTGCGTGGGCATCAGGCGTTTCGCCGTTGTCTCATCGAGCGCGGCGAGCAACTGCAGCTGTTCGGCGTACTCCGCCACGAGATGATCGATCGGGTTCTTAGCGCGCGGCAACGTGATCGCACGCAGCTGCATGGGAAACCAGCTGTTCGTCGCGCCCAACACCAGTGTGCGGGTTTGCCGTGCGCATTCACTGAACGTCCCGAGATGCGGGTGACGTCCTCGGCAGGCCGGCAGGTTCTGCTCGGCGGCATCCCCGAATGCCTCCGACATGGGGCGGCTCGCACACCCGTCTTGGTCGCACGTGACGAACACATCAGCGGCCTCACCGGTGCTGCCGGTTTCGCTCATCTTCAGTGAATGCCCCGGCCCGGGATGCCCTCCACGATGCACGAAATACAACCACGGGAAGTCGTCGAGATGTCCGTCCGCGCAGGCCAGCACGAAACGGGCCGGGACCGCGACCGGGCGGCCGTATCCCTTTCCTCGGCAGTCGTGAACGAAGCGGGTCTGCTCGGGCCGGACCACGTTGTCCAGGCGATAAAAGAGCCCGTCTCCTACCCGCCCGAGCCGTCCACAGTTCGTGCACCGGAGCCAGCCCGGAAAGAGCCCGACCGGAACGCCCACTCGCGTCCATTCGGCGAAGGGGTCCCCGGTTTCAGGCAGGTAGGGCGGGAGCCGCAACGTATCGACCTGGTTGCCGAGCTTGGCGCGCACCGCGGCGAGGAGGCGCTCCTCCTGCACGGTCCGGGATCGTTCAAGGTTCCAGTAGTCCAGCCCGAGCATCACCACGGACAGATTGGGCAGGTCGGCCATCGCGCCCACACCATAGGTGTGCAGCAGCTGATTCGGACGAAGCGCCCCGACCCGGATCTCCCGGTCGGTCCCCACCTCGGTCACTGGTCACTCCTCGTCGTTCGACGGCGGCCGGAACGGTGGTTCGGCGGTGTCCGTGTCGGTTGGTCGCAGCAGCAACGGAATCGCGGGCTCGACGTCGCGCAGCGAGTTTGGGCAGGTTGTCTGCCGCCACGCTCCCTCGGAGGGATGGTGCAGAAGTCCCGCGATGTCGTCGGCCTTCGGCGGTTTCGAGTAGGCAAGCCGACGGCCCGAGATCGACCGCTGCTGATTCCAATGGCGCAGCCGGTCCTCGAGTTCGGTTTCCACTCGCTGCCCGATTGCCCTTTCCCGGCTGGCGTCCTGAGCCCGGCGTTTGAGGTAGCCGACGATGTGGTCGGCCACCTCGGAATCGCGGTCGAAATCCTGGGCGCGCAGGTTGCCGTTGTGTGCCAGGTTGCGTCCGCGGACCAGGGACACCAGCACACCAGTCAGCCCGCGGTCCACGGCTCGTTCCGCGAAGGGTGTGACCGAGAGCGCTTCGACGTGGCGGTAGGCGGTGGCGTGGAAGTGCTCGAATCCTTCGTAATGCGACAGGTCCCGTGGGCGCGCCCAGTTGTACACCGTGAACACGAGTCCGGGCGCGGCACGGCCGACACGGCTGGTCGCCTGGATGTATTCGGCGGTGGACTTGGGCTGGTTGCACACCACCATCACGCCGAGCCGGGACACGTCGACACCGACCGCGATCATGTTCGTCGCCAGCAGCAGGTCGATCGGGCGGGGCGTGTCGCGCCTGCGCGGAAAGGCAACCGACAGCCGGTCCAGCAGGGGCCTGATCTCGTCGGATGACAGCCGTGAGGTCAGCTCCCTTATTTCCAGGTCGAATCGTTTGGTCAGCCCACGGGCGTCCGCTCGCTTGAGACGGCTGCTGACGTCGTCGTCGGCGAGCCGGCGCATCCCACCGAGGTCGCGAAGGCTGTTGAAGTAGCCAACCAAGGTCATATACGGGTCGGTAATCGGGTTGCGTCCGTACTTGTCGTGCAGCCGCTGGGCGGCGCCGAGAACTGACACGTAAACGCGGATCATGGTGGACTTGATACGGGTGCCATGCGCGCAGATCCCAACATACCGCCGTCCTGGCTGCTTGGCGGTGTCCCGTTGACGGGCGAAGAAGTTGTCGGCGGCGGTCAGCCCAGCGGGCGGGAACACCTGCGTCTGCCGGTCGAACAGCGAACCGATCTGCCGGTTGGCGCGCCGGACCGTGGCGGTGCTGGCGACAACCTTCGGCCGCACCATGCGACCTGTCTCTGGGTCCCGCCAGCTCGCCAGGCGATCGACGGCGCTCTCGTAGAGCCCGACCAGGGAACCCAATGGCCCGGTGATCAGGTGCAACTCATCCTGAATGATCAACTCTGGCGGGCGGAGCCTGGTGCAGCCGACGGTCCGTGCCGCCGGGGCGTCGTTCGTCGCTGGATGCCGGGTGCTCTCCCAGTCGGTCGCCGCGATGTCCTCGGTGACGTAGCCATGCCGTTCGCATTGCTTGCTGACCGCACCGAATAGAGTGGCCGTCTCGCCTTGCCACGGTAGCTGGGCGAACTTGTCCACGGTGCCGATCAGGAGAGCCGGCGGGTGCCGGTAGATCTCCTCATCCACCACCAGAATCGGCAAGCCTTCGACCGACAGCACGGTCCCGAATGGACAGAAGACGTCCGGGCAGATCACCCGGGTCCGGCGGTAGGTCTTGACGTCCACGCTGATGTCGCGCCCGGGCTCGATGGCACTGCCACACCAGGGGCAGCTCGTGAGCTGATGCGGCGAGCCCTGGCCACGTCCGGTTCGGCCACGTTGACGCTTGAGTTCCTTGAGCCAGGTCTCGGCTTTGTCTGTCTTGTTAGGGGTGACCCGGGCACCGACCCAAAGGCCGATGCGGAAGGGCTTTTCTCCCCAGGTTTCCGGATCCTCACACCGGAGGTTTTCGGCGGCGCAGATCAGCGTGGTGGCACGTTCGAACTGCTGAATCGTCAGCAGCCGCAGTGTGTAGCGCATCAGGACGGCGACTCCGCCGTGCGCGTCGAGGTCACCGTAGCTGGGCTGGAGCCTGCGGACCGCGATGGTGAACGCGGTCAGCCCGAGGTACGCCTCGGTCTTACCACCACCGGTCGGGAACCACAGCAGGTCGGCGATGGACTGTTCCCTGGTGCCGGAGCGTTCCGGGTGTTGCGGGTTGGCCAGGGCCGGCAGGTTCAGCAGGACGAACGCGAGCTGGAATGGCCGCCAGCGCGGCGTGTCGGCGGCGGTGACCTCGGCGGCGATGTCGTCGAGACCCCGGCCCGGTTCGACCCGCCGTTTAGCCGCGATCTGGGTATGTAGCCGCTGGAAATGCATCGCGCGGTTGGCGAAGGCGAACGCCCGCCGTGCGGTGTCGTCGTGTAGCGATCTGATGCCGGCCTCGATGCGGTCGGCGGCCGCGCCCGCCACGGCGAGGTTGTCGCGTGCGGTTTCGGCGAACTCGTCAAGGTGCTGGTCGGTTTCCTCGATGGCGGCCAGATTTCGCTTGATCCATGACCGGTACCCGCTGACCAGCGGTTCAAGGACTGCCGTGAGTGGCTCGGCACCGGCTTCGGCGAGGTCGGCGAGCCGGTTCATGCCCAGTTCGAGTTCGGCCAGCTCGGGAAGGTCGGGGTCGGTGTCCGGGCGCGGGACATCGGTCGCCGGGATCTCGTATTCCGGCATGCTGCGGGTGCGGATCTTCGTTGCCCGCATCGGGTTGTCCCCGGAGATGGTGGCGTGCACCGCGGTGCCACTGCCGGTCGCGAACTCTGGGTGAAACCGGTAGGCCATGGCGAGCCGGCGTTGCTCCGCACGGTCCTCGGCGTCACTTCCCCGGTCCCTGTCGGGCCGGGGCAGGAACGCGGCCGCACCAGTCGGGCTTTCGGCTGCCAGCTCGACCTGGAAGATCCACGACGGGGCATGCCGTTTCTTGTCGGGTTGACTCTGCTGATTTTCCAGGAACAGCGACACCAACCAGTTGCCTTCGACGCGCCTGATCCGGCCGCGTACCACCACATCCGGTTGATCCGGGTCCGGCGCGGTGGGTTCGAAGTCTCCCTCGGCGACGAGCGGCACCGGCACCGTTCCGCCCGCTTGCACGCGCTTCCACACCAGGCGTCCGGCGGTGTCCTCGCGCTCGGAGCGCACCTGCTCGTATCGCGCCCACCTCGCGGTGACCCGTAGCTGGACGACGTCGTCGAGCACGTGCGCGGTGAAGCCCATCGCCGATGGATTGAGGCTCGGCACGTTCGGCGAGCTGGGCTCCGGGTCGGGGTCCGAGGTGTCGGCGCCGTCGGCTTCGGCCAAATCTTCCTGGATATTCGGGTCGATCGTCTGGTTCTTCGGCGCCAGCCGCCCCAACGGGTACCGGTCAATGGGGTTTTCGCTGCTGAGGAACTCCTCGTCCTCGCCGCCGAGCGGGCCGTGCAGGTCGGCCACGACGAGCCGCTGCAGTTCGTCGCGGATCGCCGCTTCGGTCGGTGCTTCGAGCACGGGCAGTTCATCCACAGGACGTACCGTAGCGAACAGGGGCGACAGCGGTTTGGGGGCCGGAACGTCAGGACACGGTTGAAGAAGTCCGATCGGTACCCGCGAAAGCTGCGCGATCTGCCAACAGTGTAGGCACCTGTTTATTCACGATCTGTGACCAATCCTTTATGCAGTGGGGTTTACCCGGTGAAAGACCGGGTGATTTTCGAGGTGAGCGAGTTCGTCGAAGCCGTCTCAGCCAGGGCAGTGTCAGGCTAAAGTGTCAATCGATCTCGGGGGAAGATCGCAGAGTCCAGAGGGGGCTGGGATGACAGAAGCGGCGGACATCGCCTTCACCGGAGCGCAGGAAGGGCTGCGGGCCATCGCGGCGCAGACGCAGTGGATCAACCAGCAGGTGGGTGCTGGGAAACTCACACTCGACCCCGAAGCCGCAGAGAAAGCCGCCAAACGCTGCGAAGACGAGAGGGAGTCTTTGCGGACTCTGTTCACCCAAGCGCGAGCGATCGCCCGCGTTGCGGGGCTGGGCAGCTATCCGGACGGCCAGCAGTTGGCTAAGCGTTTCGAGGACAAAGCGAACGACCCGCAGGCTGGGGCGTTCGCGTTGATCCGGCAGATGCAGGAAGAGCTGAAGAAGCAAGCCGACGCTTTCCGGGCTGCTGCCAGGGACTATCGTGCCACCGACGAGCAGAACGCCGACGACTTGAGGCGAGGTATGCAGTGAGTGTGTTCTCCCGGTCACTGATCGCAGGTGCTGCCGGCCTAGCCCTGATTGGGCTTGCGGCGTGCTCTAGCGGGAAACGCAGCGACGGCGATACGGAAAAGACGTCCACCTCTCCTGCTCCAGGGCGCGCGCTGGCGAGTTTCGACCCATGTACGTTTTTCAAAGCAGATGAGCTGACGTCCTGGGGTCTTCCTACCCAGAGCGAGACCTTTTCGCCCTTGAGCTTCGAGCCCGGCTGCAGGTGGGTCGGCGAGAAGATGGACCTCACCTTGCAGAAGAACCTTGACGAAACCGTGGCTTCATACCGGGAGAACGGAAGTTGGGACTTCTACAACGACAAAGCCTTTGGTGGTCGTACCGGTGCCCTGGCCGCTGAGGCTGGGGTAAGTGGGACCGGGGGCTGCACCGTCCTTGTCGACACCGGCGGAGGCGTCGCGATTTACATGGTCAGCGGCGCCATGCGGGATTCCGTTGATGCGTGTGCCGAAGCGGAGAAGATCGCCAACCAGACCGCTTCCAGGCTCCCGAAGTGAGCCAGGCCTTGCGGCCACTGTGCTGTTGAGGCGACGGTGGCCGGGCGCGGGTGGGAGGGGTTCGGTGCGCCCGGCCACCGGAGGTGGGCCGATGCGGCGCGTCGGGGAAGGCAGCCGCACCGGCCCGGCTCGGGGGAGCCGTTGGGGGGGCGGAGCTTCCGGTTTCTTACCGCAGCCCGCACTTTTGAAGGCTTTACTGCTAGGGGCGGAGGTGATGCCGTCCCGTGGGTTCGTCGGGGTCAAATTGCGGGAAACGAGGTGGCTCAGCCCGATGTGGCCGCTCCACTAGGCGATCCTGTTCGGCATCGCGTTCGGCTTCGACCTGAGCGATGAGATCCCAGACGTTGTAGCTGCCTTCATCCGCTCCCACATGCTGAACTCGGGTGAACAGCGGGAACCGCAGTGTGGTGGAGCTGGCGATCAGCGCGACGATGAGCAGGTTGATCAGCACGAGCGTGCTCAGCTGCAGCCAGAACATGGAATCTCCTTGATTGCGAAGGACGAACGGGCGACGTAGCCGGTCAGTTGCGGTCGGCGATGATCCGCCAGCACTTCATGCAGGTGTCCTCGCGGATCCAGTCCACCTCGGTGCGGTCGTGTAGTTCGGCCGAGTCGGCCTCCGCACCGCAGTAGGCCGCGACCCGCTCGCCGGCCGGGGTTTTCTTCGCCGCGATGGGAAATGCGTGACGCCCGCCGGTCACCGGACGCCAGATGTAGGTCAGGTACTCGTTCACGGGATTTCCCTTCACCGCTCAAGATCAGAACTGAAACGAAGATCTCGTGAAACTTCCACATTTGCAACTACGAAAACCTGATCTACCGATTTTGCACACAAATGAGTGAATGCGCGGAAGTTTCAGCCTCTGTCATGATCGACACAGCGATCGGGATACGAGGAGGACACGATGGAAGAGCGGGTCAGTCCGACGGTGCGGCTGCGCAAGCTCACCCGGGGAATCCGGCGTTGGCGCGCGGAAGCCGGGCTGCGCCAGGACGATGTGGTGGGGGCCCTGGACTGGTCGAAGGCGAAGCTCAGTCGTTTCGAGAACGCCGAGAAGGGCGCTGGCCCTGCCGAAGTCATTGCCCTGGCCACGGTTTATGGCGTCCCCGAAGCCGAACGCGACCAGTATGTCGCGCTCGCCTTGCAGGCCAGGCAGAAGGGCTGGTGGCAGCGGTATGGGCAGGACACGCTGGCGTCGAACTTCGAGGAATACGTCGGGCTGGAGTCCGAGGCGACCGAGGTGCGGGAGTTCGCCGCGGAGCTGATTCCCGGGCTGCTGCAGACCGAGCGCTACGCCACCGAGCTCATCCGGGCGTGGATACCGACGGCCGATGAGGTCGTCATGAAGGAGCGTGCCGATCTGCGGGCGCAGCGGCAGGCGCGGTTGCACGAGACGGATCCGCTGACGCTGCGGACGGTCATCCACGAGTCGGCGCTGCGCCAGCTCGTCGGCGGCCCCGAGGTGCTACGGGAGCAGCTCAAACACCTCGTGACCAGCGCCAAGTTGCCGAACGTGACGGTTCAGGTGCTGCCGTTCAGTGCCGGCGCGATACCCGCGCTCGGCGCGCCGTTCATCCTGCTGTCCTTCCCCGACCACGACGACCCGGACGTGGCGTTCACCGAGTTCCTCACCGGCAGCGTCTATTTGGAGGATCCGGACGAAGTTCAGACGTATAACCTGAACTACAGCGCGCTGCGGGCCAAGGCGTTGAGCCAGAAGGAGTCGATCGCCTTCCTCACCCGGCTCGCCCGCGAGTTGTAGGCACAACAAGGGAGCACGTCATGTTCACCCCCGACTTCACCCAGGCGCAGTGGCGAAAGAGCAGCCGGAGCAACGGCGGTGGGGGCGCTTGTGTCATGGTGGCGCACGTACCAGGGGCCGCCGGCGTCAAGGACAGCAAGCTCGGCGACGCCAGCCCAGTTCTCCCCTTCACGACCTCGGCGTGGTCGGCCTTCCTACGCGACGTGCAGACCGGTAAACACGACCTGCGCTGACCGAAACTGACCGAGGGCTCCGTCCGACCTCGATCGGACGGAGCCCTCGGTTCAGAACAAGGCGTCCGGGGGCGGGAAGAGGGCATCTTCCAGGTGCTTGGCGCTCGTTGACTTCACTCGCTTGGCCTTGCGCTTCTTCTTTCCGTGCAGGCCCTTCGCGAGTTCTTCGACGTAGCGCTCGTGGTTGAGTTCCAGCAGCCGGTCCAGCACCTCCACCCGCACATCGGGCGCGATGATGAAGCGCTCCCCCTGACGGGTCGGGTGATGATCGTGGCCGAGTTCGAGATCCCAGCCGTATGCCTCGGCCGTCGCGTAGTCGACCTCGGTGTGGATTTCCCGCAGCCGCCGGACATCCTCGTCGGTGACCGACGCGTCGTGCACCAGGTTGTAGAGCTTGGTGAGCCCGAGGTTCCGCTCCCGCATCACCGACCGCCGGAACGAGTGCAACTGCTCACCGGCCTGATCCATCCGCGCGGTCAACACCGGCTGCGGGAATGTCTCGAACCCGTCAGACGGCGTGTAGCGGAGGCGAGTTTCAAGAGTCGACTCACCCTTGGTTGTCCACCACACGAAATGCATGCTGCTGGACAGCAGCGTCAGATACGCATCCCGATCGACCGCGAAGACGCCGAGCATATGCGAGAAGACCTGGCCGGTCGGCGCCCAAACCGGCAACCCGGTCTTACTGACCAGCGCAATCACCAACACCCGATCCAGCTCAGCGATAGCCCTCCGCAGCGCGGGACGCTTGTCTGCGTACTGCCACCACCGCTGTGGAAGCGGTTTGCGCAGGACGTAGCTGCCGTCTGGCTTTGTTCGCTGCCGCTGAGGCTTGACCTGCTGCTCCACGATCGAAAATACATCCGGATACGACATTGCCATCTCGATCGACCAGTCGTTGAAGTCAATCACCCATCGGCTAGCCCTACTGCCGGGGTCGGAGTTGAGGTCGTCACCGTTCAGGTACGGGAACAGCACTTCTTTGTTCCGTGGGTCCTTGCTGATGAGCTCCTGCGCCTGTTCGGGCGGCATGGTGAACCCGAGTCCGAGGATAATGGCGCCTTGAAACGACATGTCCTCATTCGCCACCAGGCGATGCGGGTTTCCCGACACCCGCGATTGGGGCTCCAAAGACGGCGTGATGCCCTTGACCACCCGTCCGTCGAGGTACCGGGACTCCGTCCCGTCCACGTTTCCGACCCATAGCAACGACACTTCCAGCGATGCCGTGCCGGGCCACGGCTGCGACTTCTCCGCCCGGTAAACCGACCAGCCCTTTTCACCGATAACCTGATCCAGGCCGACTTCCCGGGTGTCACCCTGGGCGATGGTGTTGGTAGCGATAATGCCGACCCGCCCCCGGTGGCTCACATCCAGGTTTCGCAGCAGAAAGTAC
Source organism: Saccharopolyspora sp. NPDC000995 (assembly GCF_053599315.1). NCBI lineage: Bacteria > Bacillati > Actinomycetota > Actinomycetes > Pseudonocardiales > Pseudonocardiaceae > Saccharopolyspora > Saccharopolyspora sp. NPDC000995. The sequence continues at coordinate 38,067 of NZ_JBSFLZ010000007.1, read as the reverse complement.
GAACAGAGGTCAGCGTTTCCCGGTTTGCCTCCTGCGATGTGGGTCTTGAGGTATTCACGCATGTCCTTGCCCACTGCGCCCGAAACCCGCTTTCCCCCGATGAACGGTGGGTTGCCGATCACCGCGTCGAAGCCGCCCCGGCGCATCACCTCGGGGAACTCCAGCGGCCAGTGGAACGGCCGGACCGGCTGTGGCCGAGCCCCGCGCAACCAGCTGTCGATCAGGTTCCGCAGCTGTCCCTCCGCCCGGCTCTCGCCGTTCTTCCGCCGCAGAAATGCCTCCATGTCCCCAGACACCCCGATCAGGCGGGTATCGAGGTCGACGGCGTCGTCATCGTCGGGATCCTGTGCGGCCGTGCTGAGCGCGGCACCGACCACGACGTCGGCCGCCAGCCGCAGCTTTTCGGTCATCTTCTCAGCCGCCTCCAGCAGTTTTGCCTTTTCCGCCGCATCGTGGGCGTCCTGGACAACGGTGGCTTCGATCTTGTCGCGCTGCTCAACGGCATCGGAAAGCACCCCGGCGATCTCGTCGTTGAGAGAGCTCAACAGGGTCGCGCCGATATCCCGCCCCCTCAACGGGTCCAGGTGGAACGCCGTCACCTGGCGCTCCGACACCAGGCCGACCAGGGAATCCCCGCATCGCAGGGCGTGGTCGAGAAAGCCGAACGGCTTGTTCTTCGCCAGCGTGACCAGCCAAAGCGACAGCTTCGCAAGCTCGGTCGCCATGTCGTCCCGGTCCACGCCGTAAACGCACCGGGACGCCACGAGCCGCCGCGCCTCCAGCAGCAGGCCCTCCCGGCCATCATCGGCTCCAAGCGACCGCGCCACCCGGGACGGCACCCCGTCCCGGTCCCATGCCTCCAGCATCCGGTCGGCCAGGTACCGGCACGCCGACACCAGAAACGCGCCAGAGCCCATCGCGGGATCGACGACCTTCAACGCCAGCAGCTCGTCGGCGCTGCGGGTTCGCCACGCCTTCCGCTCGGCGCCCTCGGCTGGCCCCGGCGAGTAGCACAACGGCGCCAAGGTGTGCTCGACGACCTCTTCCGCCAGTGCCCTCGGGGTGTAATGCGTGCCCGTCGAGCGCCGCTGGCCGAGCTGAGTGAACAACACGGAGCCGGCCGGGAACACGGTCGGCTGGCCACGCAGATCGATCCGCAGCAAACCCCAGAACGGCCGCACCTTCTCAGCCAGCTCGTCGTCGTTGTCGCACGCCGCATGCAGCTCCCCGAGTTGGTGCGGGCTCGGCTGCGCGGCCAGCGCCTTGGTCACCTGCCGCTCGGTGAGACCGCACTGTTCCCGCAGCCAGTCGGCGCGTTCGCCATCCGGGACCGCTTCGAGTTCCGCCAGCGCCACCTCCGGCTCGGTCTTGCCGATCAACCCGACATACGGCTCGGAAACGCGCAGGCAGGAGAACTCCAGCAAACCCTCGTAAACATGCCCGATCTCCTCGACGCCAAGCCGCGCATAGCTCAACCGCTCGGCGGCTTTTCCCTTGTGGCGCAGCATAAGCAGCGCGTCCAGCATCGTGCGCACCACTCGGTCCGTGACCGCCGCGTCAGCCAGCCACGGGAACGCCTTGGGATCGAACAGCGAGCCGCCATAGGCCGGGATGCGGAATCTCGGGTGCTCGCTGCCGCCATGAATCGCCTTGAACAAGGCCAGCAGCCTCGGCCAGGCCGAGCACCGGCGATCGCCGACCTCGTCGCCGTGCACACTGCGCTCGGCTTCCAGCTGGTCGAACAACGTCGAGACGGCGTAACCGTCGTCGTAAACCGGGTCGGTCACCGGCAGCAACCGCTGCTCCTCGGCGAACAGCAGAAACACCAGACGCATCAATGTCGTCAGCGCGCCGCGATACAGGTCCCGCTCGGAGACCCATGCCAGCCGCCGTCCGTCGCTCTCCCTATCGAGCCGTGCCAGCTCGGCCACGAACAGCTCCACGGCCTGCCTGACCTGTTGGCCCAGTGTGTTGGTCACATGGGTGTGCTCGGCCGCGCTCGCCGCGAACAACCCGGCCGTGCTGGTGGACGGCCGCCCGTCGGGCAGCGTCGGCGGCGGCAGCACGCGGCCCGACGAACACAACGTGGCGAACGCTCGCAGCAACACCGGTTCTTCCAGCCACAAGTCGGCGTCGAACGCCGCCGTGCTGGTCGCCTCGTTCGGCCTGGCATGTACCAGCACCCAGAACTGACCGTTGGTCAGCAATGCCAGCGCAATCCCGCTCTCGCGGCACACTTGCGCCGCCTGCTCGGACAACGCGGGCCGCCCGTGCACCGACGTGGTCAGCGGTTCGTGGGCTCCGCGCCGATACAGGTGCATGCGGATCGCACCGCCGGGACCGGAGATCAGCGCGTCCGGTTGCAGGCCCTGCGCACCTGCGGGCGGGCTCATCGTCGCGGAGTGGTAGCGCAGCAACTCGCCGAGGACCAGGTCCTGCCAGCCGGGCGTCAGGACATCAGGCGCCTCACACCGCTCCGCCCACGCCTGCCGAATCCGCGCCCGCACCTCCTGAGGAACCGTGTCCAAGCCTTGCGGGAACGCCCTGGACAGGACCGGAAGCGCCAGAAAAGGACCCTCCGCGCGCAGCAGTCCGAGCCATTCGGCGTGCTGCTCGTCAGCGGTCGGGGGCTTGGGTTTGAATGGACGGGGCATCAGCGACCTTCCCGGGCGATCCGTTCCGGAACCAGGAATTCGACGGCGGCCGGGAACCACCGGTCGGTCGGGGACTCGTAGCGGCGACGCAGCACGGCCACCTCCGATTCAAGCTGAGTCGGGATCGTACCGAGGCGGGACAGCAAAGCGTCGTGGTCCGCGCGGAGCTGATTGCGCTCATCGACGTCGAACAGGCTCGGCTGTTCCCAGTCGTTGTCGGTCAACGCGGCACGGATCGACCGCTCCAGCTCCGCCAACACCGCGGTGATGGCCGACACCTCCTCCTCACACCGGTTCCGAAGCAGCGCCTGCATGCTCCGGGTGCGGTCGGCGGCGCGACGCCGCAGTAGACCCGCCAGCGGTTTGGCGAGATCGGACCACAACTCGACGAGGCGGCCCCGCACCGACTCCGGCACCGGTTCGCTGGACGCTTCCGCCAACCAGGACCTGACATCGTCCCAGTTCGCTCGGACCAGCTTGCCCTGCTCGATCGTCCCGCCCGCCGACATGATCTCCTCGTGGAGCCGGGTGCCTTCGCTGCCGGTGACGACCAAGCGCCCGTGCGCGACCACAGCGGGGGTGCGGAGAACGTTGCCGGGCAAAATCCGGGCTGTGACGCGGTGGAGCTTGGCGACGCCGGAAGTGCCTCGCTGTTCGGCCCAAAGCTCCGCGCGCAGCAGATGCAGGCACATCTGCACCAGCTTGTGCCCGAGATGCAGCACCACCACATCCGGGCGTCCCGCGCCCGCCTCCTGATCGAAGGTGATCGGCCGCTCGGCGCCGGTAACCGGGTGCCGCAGGCCATCGTTGCGAGCGGCCGCCCATGCGCCCGGCAATTCGGGAAGCCGGAAGACCGGGACATTCAGGCCCGCCGGCGTCGGCGCCTCGCCAAGATCCTTGCGATGTGCCAACCGTAGCGCGGTCCGCACGACCTGCTCGATCGTTCCCGCGGTCAAGTCAAGTTGGCTGCGGCTACTGGTCAACGCCTCGGTGAGTTTCTCTACGTCACGCGCCAGATCACGCCGCACCCGGAGCCTGGCACGCGACGCCCGCCGGTCGATCTCCTGATCGGCGGTCTGCCATTCGGTGCGCCTGCCCAGCATTTTCTGCTCGACCTGCGCGGTAATCACCTCGCCTGCGCTGCCGAGGTCCTCGCGGATCCGGTCGACCTTCTCCACTGCCACCCGCAGGAAGTCCAGTTCGTCCTCCAGCGAACCGGTGTCGAAGGTGCTCGACTGCCAGTCCTTCGGGACGAAGTGCCGGACCTCCACCTCCGGTGCGCGTTGCCCGTGCCGGTCGACACGGCCATTGCGCTGTTCCATCCGGTTCGGGTTCCACGGGATCTCCCAGTGCAGCACCCGGTGGCAGTGCCACTGCAGGTTGATGCCCTCACTCGCGGCATCGGTCGCGATCAGAATACGGACCTCGTCGAGCGCGGGATCCGCGGTGAACACGTTCTTCACGTGCTCACGCTCTTTTTCATCTTGGCCGCCATAAAGCTGGGCCAGCCATTGCTTCGGGTAGCCGGCGGCGAGCAGCCTCTCGAAGATCCAGCGCTGAGTATCCCGATACTCCGTAAAAATAATGACCCGCTCGACGGAATCTCCATCGACCGGCACAATCGGCTTGAGCCAGCTGAGCAATGCGGCGAACTTAGCGTCGCCGCGATCCTGCGCGTCCCGCGCCCAATCGCGCAGTTCGGTCAGCAGCTTCCGCTCGTGCGCCGACAACGGCGGGGCGCTTTTACCCACCGCGTTAAGCATTTCCGCCTCGGTCTCGGCGTAGGCGGCATCGTCCTCGGCGGTTTCGTCAAGCTTGTCGGACCAGTCCCGCAAGAGCAGCTGGCCGCCCTGAGCGTCGGTCGGCTCCTTACGCGTCGACATCGTCTGCAGGTGCTTCTCAACGGTGTGGTGAAACGCCTTCGCCGAAGAGAACAACCGCCGCTTGAGCAGCGTCGTCACGAAATCGGCCGCGTTCCGAGCCGCCTTGCCGGTGGCTGTGGACCGCCGGCTGCCGATGTACTCGACCAGCAGCCCGTGCGCGTCCCGCTCCGACGGCGAGTATGCGACCGGCAGATAATCGACCTTGCGGACGCTAAAGCGCGGGGAACCGTCCCATTTCGGCGGCAGGCTCCGCTTCAGGCGGCGCACCATGACCCGGGCAAGCTGATCTTCGGCTGGCCGCACACCCCGGTGGAAACGCTGGTCATCCAGCATTTCCAACAGCGCGGTGAACGACTCCAGATAGCCGTTGTGCGGTGTGGCCGACAGGAAGAGCCGATGTTCGCAGTGCGGGGCCAGGGCACGAATCGCCTTGGTCCGCAATGAATCCACCGCATACCGGCCACGGCCGGACGGCGCACAGGTGTGGATCTCGTCCACCACCAGCAGGTCGAATTTTCTCGGGTAGCCCGGTGCCGGGGGCAGCACCTCATGCAGCAGGCGCATCGGCCGTTCACGCTTGAGCCAGTCGACGCTGACGATCAACCGCGGGTAGTGGGTCCAAGGGTTCGCGTACAGCCCCCGGGAGCGTCGCAGCTGCTTCAGCAGCTCGGCGTCGACGATGCGGAAGTCGAGCCCGAACTTGTCCCGCATCTCGTCGTGCCACTGCCGGGTCAGCCCGGCGGGGCAGACGATCAGCATGGAACGGGCGCGGTGCCGCAGCATCAGCTCCTGCATCACCAGCCCCGCCTCGATCGTCTTGCCGAGGCCCACGTCGTCGGCGATCAGCAGGTTCGTGCGCGGCATGGACAGCGCGCGCACCACCGGGTCAAGCTGGTAATCCTCGATCTGAATGCCGGAGCGGAACGGGGCCTGCAGCATGGTCGTATCGGCCGAGGCGATGGCTCCCCAGCGAACGGCGTGCAGGAATGCCGACAGTTCGGACGGGGCGTCGAAACCACGTTCCGGAGACGGAAGCACCTTGCCGTCGTGGGCGACCGCACCGGATTCCAGCTCCCACACCACCCGCAGCACGTCGTCATGCGCATCGTCCTCGATGCTTACCAGCGTCACCAGGTGGGTACGCAGCCTGTTGACCACCTTCGGGTCGCCGTCGGCGACTTCGCCGGGTTCAACGTCCGACGCAATCCACTGCCGATTGCGCACCGTAACCAGCTGCCCCTCACCCGGCACGGCCGCTGTCGCCTCGGTACTCAAGCCGCCCCCTCCTGTCGACAACAGCCTGCCCTTTTTTACTCACCGCAACGATAGCTGTCACCAATAGTTGGATAGCATGCGCTACCAGTATCGAGAGGAACACAAAGCGCGTTCGCCGATCAGGGGAGGCTTGCACGTGCCGCGGCTGTCCATCGCCAAAGAGTTTCTGTCCGATTACAGCAAGTTGCAGAAGCCGGTCCAGCGGGCAGTCGAGGAAGCTCTCGACAAGTTCGGACACCACACGTTCGCCGGCGTGCACCTGGAGAAACTCGGTGGGGCGAAGGACCCTAACATCCGGACGATCAAGATCACCAACTTCTACCGCGGCGTGGTTCTCGCCCCAGAACGAGGTGAAGAATACTTCCTCCTCACGGTCTTGCCGCACGACGACGCCATCGCCTACGCGACGAGTAAACGGTTCACGGTCAATCAGACACTCGGCGTACTGGAGGTCCGTGATCAGAGCGCGCTAGAAGACTTCGAGCCTGCCCTCCGGGCAGCAGGTACCAAGACGGACACAAAGCTGTTCGAGCATGTCAAGGACAGCGACCTTCTCCGGCTGGGAATCGACGCGCAGCTGCTTCCGCTAGTACGCCTGCTTGGATCGGAACCGCACCTGGAAGCGCTTGCCAAGGTGTTGCCGGACGTTCAGTACGACGTGCTGACGGCGTTGGCATCGGGCATGACAACCGAGGAGACCTGGCAAGAACTCAGCTCGCGCATCCTTGACATTCCCCAGGAAGTGGACGTCGACGACTTCACCACCGCCGCCGCCCGTACCCCTGACAAGTACGTAACGGTCTCCGGCCCCGACGAACTCACAAAGATCTTCGAGGCTCCGTTCGCGTTGTGGCGTGTGTTCCTGCACCCGGCTCAGCAGAACGTCGCATACCGTCCCGTATACCGCGGTCCGACCCTGGTTAGCGGCGGCGCGGGCACCGGCAAGACCGTCACCGCCGTACACCGCGCCGCCTACCTCGCTGAAAAACTGCCTTCCGACGGAACACAGAAGGTCCTGCTAACCACCTTCAACCGGGGATTGGCCAGCTCGATCGAAGAACAGCTGCGGTTGCTGGTCGATGATGAGTTGGTCCTGGCCAGGATCGACGTGCTCAACGTGGACAGGCTCGCCTACCGGATCGTCACCGAGTCAACCGGCAGCCAGCCGGAAATCATCCCACGGGCCGCCGCCACCCTGCTTTGGCATACCGCCTCCAGAACCACGGACCACAAGTTCTCGCCGACGTTCCTGCAGCGGGAATGGGAACAAGTGATCCTGGCCCAGGACTTGCGCAACCGTGACGCGTACCTCCAGTGCCGTCGGCGCGGGCGAGGCCGCCCGCTCAGCCGGGCACAGAAGATAGAAATCTGGAACGCAATCGGGAGCGTACTGGTGGACTTTCGCCGTACCGGCAGGACCACTCACCACCAGGTCGCTGAGAAGGCAGCGGGAATCCTGGCCGAACAGGAAGCTGCCCCGTATCGCCACGTACTCGTCGACGAAGGGCAAGACCTGCATCCCGCGGCATGGCGACTCCTGCGGCAGGCCGTCGCCGCCGGGGAAAACGACCTGTTCATCGTGAATGACCCGAATCAGCGGATCTACGAAAACCGAGTTTCGCTGGGCAGTCTCGGCATCAATATCCACAACCGCAGCTACAAGTTGAAGATCAACTACCGCACCACCCAGGAGATTTTGAGCTGGTCGGTGAAAGCCCTCGACGGCCGGCCCAGCGACGGAATGGACGACGAGCCTGACACCCTCGCCGGCTACCGCTCGCCAATGCATGGCAAACGCCCGGACGTGCGCGACTACCCCGACTGGAATGCCGAACTCGACGGACTCGTTACGCAGGTTCAAGAATGGCTCAAGGCAGGGGTGGAAGCGGACTCGATCGGTATCGCGGCAAGATCCGCCGCCAAAGTCAAGGACATCAAGGCCGCGCTCGATCAGGCCGGCATCCCGCATACCCAGCGCGATGGTGCCCCAGCCGCGCGAGTGGACACCATGCACTCCATGAAGGGACTCGAATTCCGCTGCGCGGCGATCGTCGGCGTAGACAACGCCAGCCTCCCGCTCCCCGTCGCGATCACGCCCGCAGAGGAAGATCCGACGTCCCATGAACACGATACCCAGCGCGAAAGATGCCTACTGTTCGTCGCCAGCACCCGTGCACGAGATGCCCTGTACGTCTCGTACTCGGGCAACCCCAGCGAATTCCTACCACCCCGAAAAGGGTGAGAATTGACTTCCTCCCCACGCCTAAAGGCGGGGGAATCCAACCTTCACAGGTTGGGTTTCCTGCTTCATAGCCGACTGCGCGCGAGCAAGCTCGCCCCGGCTTACACCAGCTCCACAGGCATCGCCGGGTTTCCACCCGGCTACCGCTCGACCAGCGGCAAGGATGTTCTTCGCGGCGTTGTGGTCCCGGTCGTGCCGAGTGCCGCAGTCGGGGCACGTCCAGCGCCGCACCGACAGTTTCAGGTTCTTCAGCAGGTGCCCGCAGTTCGAGCAGGTCTTTGAGCTCGGGTACCAGCGGTCAACGACAACGACGATCTTTCCCGCTCGCTCGGCTTTGTATTCAAGCTGGCGCCGGAACTCGCTCCACCCGCAATCGGAGATCGTCTTGGCCAGTTTTCGGTTGCGGACCATGTTTCTCACCGCAAGGTCTTCGACCGCGACCAGGTCATTGTTACGAACCAGGTCCGTTGAGGTGCGGTGCAGGAAGTCCTGCCGCGCGTGCCGCACCTTGCGATGCGCCCGAGCAACCTTGGCTTTAGCCTTGCGGCGGTTCGCTGAACCGCGCTGCTTGCGGGCCATCTGACGTTGATAGCGGGCAAGGTTGCGGGCCTTACGGTCCAAGTGCCCAGCGTGGGGGATCTTCTCCCCGGTGGACAGGACAGCGAAGTCTTTCACACCCAGGTCAACGCCGACCACGCGGCCGGTGGCCGGGGCGTGTTCGGGCTCGTCGGTGTCCACGGCGAAGGTCACGTACCAGCGGCCGTCAGGCTCACGGGAAACGATCACCATCGTCGGATTCAGAAACCGAAGAACCTCTGCACCCCAGGACCACACATACTCAAGCGGCGCGTTGTGCTTGGCCAGCTTCAGCTTTCCATCGCGCAGGCTAAACGCGCTGCGCGTGTAGTGCGCCGACTGACGTCCGTTACGCGACTTCAAGCGCGGGTAGCGAGCACGTCCAGCGAAGAAGTTCGCGTAGGCGGTGTGCTGGTGCCGCAACGTCTGCTGCAACGGCACCGACGACACCTCGGACAGAAACGCCAGCTCTTCGGTCTTCTTCCACGCGGTCAACGCGGCGTCAGTCTCCTTGTAGGAGGTCTTTTTGCCGGCGTGATAGCAGCGGTGGCGTTCGGCGAGGGTCTTGTTCCACACGAGGCGTACGCACCCGAACGTGCGGCCCAGCTGGGCCGCCTGCTCGGGGTCGGGATAGGCCCGAACCTTGTACGCAGTCCTCACACTGATCATTTAACACAGCGGGCCGACACCAGTAATCACCTGGTGGGATGGTTACCGCTGGACGCGTTAATCACGGCTTGACGTGCTTCCTCCCCACGGATAAATCCGGGGGCCTCCGCACTACGTTTCTTCGGTGAAGGGCACCTTTCGGTGGCATAGCCGTCCACATGCTTGACGCAAGGTGCCCTTCAGATGGGCAGGATCGGGCTACTTGTCTTTCTCTGCCTCGTCGCCGGAAACGGCCTCTTCCGGCTCGGCCTCTTCCGGCTTGGGCAGCAGCGCTTCCAGCGCCGCACCGGTGATCCGGCGGAACGTCCGGTTCGGCCTGGCGCGGTCGAGCACGGCGACCTCCAGCTGCTTGACGCCCAGCTCCCGCGAACTCTCCCCACCGGAGGACAGCGCGCGGATCGCGAGCTCGGCGGCGGCGGCCAGCTCCAGCCCGTCGCTGAAGGAATCCTTGAGCGTGCTGGCGATCGCGTCGGCCTGGCCGCCCATCACCACGTACTGCGGCTCGTCCACGATGGACCCATCGTAGGTCAACCGGTACAGCTGGTCGGTGTCTGCGGTGAAACCGACCTCGGCCACGCAGATCTCCACCTCGAACGGCTTGATCTGTTCGGTGAAGATCGCCCCCAGATGCTGGGCGTAGGTGTTGGCCAGCGACCGGCCGGTGACGTCCCGGCGGTCGTAGGAGTACCCGCGGACGTCGGCGATGCGCACACCGGCCACCCGCAGCGCCTCGAACTCGCTGTAGCGGCCCACCGCCGCGAATCCGATGCGGTCGTAGATCTCGGCGACCTTGTGCAACGTCGGCGACGGGTTCTCGGCGACGAACAGCACGCCACCGGCGTACTTCAGCACCACCACGCTGCGGCCCCGCGCGATGCCCTTGCGGGCCAGCTCGGAACGCTCCCGCATCAACTGCTCGGGGGAGGTGTAGAACGGCATCGTCACAGCTGTGCACTCCTGGTTCGAATCAGCTCGCTGCAGGCGGGTTGGATCTGGCCTGGGTCAGCCGCCGGGGTTCTCCAACCGGCCGTTGACCACCTCGGTGGCGATCTCGGAGGTCCGCTGCTCGGGCATTCGCATGGCACCGTCCGCGCCGGTGATCGTGATGACCGAAGGGTAGATGCGCCGGGACACGTCCGGGCCACCGGTGGCGGTGTCGTCGTCGGCCGCGTCGTAGAGCGCCTCCACCGCGGTGCGCACCGCGGTTTCCAGGTCGGCGTCCTGGTCGAAGCGCTTCTTCAGCGCCGATTTCGCGAACAGCGAACCCGAACCGACAGCGTGGTAACCGCCGACCTCGTCGTACCGGCCGCCGACGACGTCGTAGGAGACGATCCGGCCGGCGCGGTCCGGGTCCTCGGCCTCGGTGTCATAGCCGACGAACAGCGGCACGACCGCCAGGCCCTGCATCGCGGCCGCGAGGTTGCCACGCAGCTGGGTGGCCAGCTTGTTCGCCTTGCCGTCCAGCGAAAGCGGGATGCCTTCGAGCTTCTCGTAGTGCTCCAGTTCGACCGCGTACAGCTTGACGAGTTCCTGCGCCACACCAGCGGTACCGGCGATGCCCACCGCCGAATACGCGTCGGTGACGAACAGCTTCTCCATGTCCCGCTGGGCGATCAGGTTGCCCATGGTGGCTCGCCGGTCACCGGCGAGCAGCACGCCGCCGCGGAAGGCCACCGCGACGATCGTGGTCCCGTGCGGGGCCTGCACCGTCCCCTCCGGCACCGCCCGGCCGCCGGGCAGCAGTTCGGGCGCGGTGGCGCGGAGGAAGTCGGTGAACGAGGAAGACCCCGGCGTGAGATAGGCGGCGGGCAGGGCCTGACCCGGGAACTGGGCCGAGCGCGGTTCCATCAGCGACATCGTCTCCCGATCGAAGGGCTTGCGACTTCGTTAGCACTTTAGTCGTGATCCGGCGCGCAGCGGACAACGCCGGGCCGGAAGTGTCGGCCCGGCGCGGCCCGTGCGGACGGCGTCGAATCGGGCCCGCGGACTACTGGCCGCCCTTCTGCACATAGGCGCGGACGAAGTCCTCGGCGTTCTCCTCCAGGACGTCGTCGATCTCGTCCAGGATGGCGTCGACGTCCTCGCCGAGCTTCTCGCGACGTTCCTGACCGGCGGCCTCCTGGCCCTGCTCTTCGTCGCCTTCGCCGCCGCCGTGCCGCTGAACCTTTTCCTGGGACATCTTGCCTCCCGGTGCTTGCCCTTTCGGGTGTTGTCCCCGCAGCGGGGACACCCTGCTGTGAACACTACCCATCCGACACCCGTTAGCCCACGTCCAGCCGGGCGCTATCTCGATCACGCTTCGGCCTGACATGCGCGAAACGAGCTTTTCCCGGAGTCTCACCCCTTGGTCAGCGAGTCGACCAGATCCTCGGCGCTGGACGCGGCCTCCAGCAGCGCGCCGACGTGGGCCTTGGTGCCGCGCAGCGGTTCCAACGTCGGGATGCGCACCAGGGATTCCCGGCCCAGGTCGAAGATCACCGAGTCCCAGGACGCCGCGGCCACCTCGGCCGGGTAGCGCTCCAGGCACCGGCCGCGGAAGTAGGCGCGGGTGTCCTCCGGCGGCGCGGTGACCGCGTCCCGCACCTCGTCCTCGCTGACCAGGCGCTTCATCGAGCCGCGGGCGACCAGCCGGTTGTACAGGCCCTTGTCCAGCCTCACGTCGGAGTACTGCAGGTCGATCATGTGCAGCCGCGGCGACGCCCAGCCCAGGCCATCGCGGGTCCGGTAGCTCTCCATCAGCCGCAGCTTGGCAGGCCAGTCCAGCCGGTCAGCGCAGTCCATCGGGTCGCCACCGAGGAGGTCCAGCACCTCGCCCCAGGTATCCAGCACGTCGCGGGCCGCCCGCTCGGCGCCGTGCTCGTCGAGGTGCCGGGCGGCGCGCTCGTGGTAGGCGCGCTGCAGGTCCAGGCCGGTGAACCGGCGCCCGTCGGTGAGCTCGACGGTCTGCTTCAGGGCCGGGTCGTGGCTGATCAGGTGCACGGCCTGCACCGGGTCGACCAGCTTCAGGTCGTCGAAACGCTGCCCAGACTCGATCATGTCCAGCACCAGCGCGGTGGCGCCGAGCTTGAGGTAGGTCGAGGTTTCCGCGAGGTTCGCGTCGCCGATGATGACGTGCAGCCGCCGGTACTTGTCGGCGTCGGCGTGCGGCTCGTCGCGGGTGTTGATGATGCCGCGCTTGAGGGTGGTCTCCAGGCCGACCTCCACCTCGATGTAGTCGGAGCGCTGGGAGAGCTGGAATCCGGCCTTCTCCCCCGCCTGCCCGACTCCGACCCGGCCCGAGCCGCAGATCACCTGGCGGGACGCGAAGAACGGCGTCAGGCCGCCGATCACGGAGGTGAACGGGGTGCTGCGCGACATCAGGTAGTTCTCGTGGGTGCCGTAGCTGGCACCCTTGCCGTCGACGTTGTTCTTGTATAGCTGGATCGGCGCGGTGCCGGGCACGCTGGCCGCCCGCATCGCCGCCTCCTCCATGACGCGTTCGCCGGCCTTGTCCCAGATGACCGCGTCCCGCGGGTTGGTCACCTCCGGCGCCGAGTACTCCGGGTGCGCGTGGTCGACGTACAGCCGCGCGCCGTTGGTGAGGATGACGTTGGCCGCGCCGAGGTCATCGCCATCCGAGCCGTTGGTCTGCTGCGCCGCGGTGCTGAGGTCGAAACCGCGGGCGTCGCGCAGCGGCGACTCGACCTCGTAATCCCAGCGCGCGCGCCGCGCCCGCGGGATGTCGGCCGCCGCCGCGTAGGCCAGCACGATGTGCGTGGAGGTCAGCACCGGGTTGGCGCTGGAGTCGCCCGGCACGACGATGCCGTACTCGACCTCGGTTCCCATGATCCGCCGCATACCACGCAGCGTACGGGGTATCAGCGACCAAGCGGAGTGCCGCACGCCACAGGGATCGGACGGGGCCCAACTGTGACCCGATTCGGCGCAACGCGTGTGCCTCGAAGGGTGGATGCGACGATCGGGGAATGAGCGCAGGCGAAGAATCGGTGGCCCTGTACGACGCGACTGGACGTGTCGTGGGCAGTGCGACTCTGCGGCGGATGCGCGCGGCGGGCCTCTGGCATGCGGCCTCGGCGGTCTTCCTGCTCTCCTCCGACCGCGACAAGATCTACGTGCATCGCCGCACCGACACCAAGGACGTCTACCCGGGCATGCACGACTGAGCCGGAAGAAGTCGCAGAGGTCTGGTGGATGCCCGTGGACGAGCTCCGCGAGCGCCTCAACTACCCTGAGTGGCCGTTGGTACCGGACGGCCGCCATTTCGGGCGAAGAGTGGTTCGACGCCTCGGACCCGGCCGGGGCCACGCCCTAGCGCCAGGGCAGCTCGGCTCGTTCGCCCCAGTAGGTCGCGGCGTCGCGGGCCAGCGGCCGGAGCGCTTCGATGTCCCGATCGGTCAGCTCCACCCGGCACGCCGCCAGGTTCGACTCCAGCTGCTCGACGCTGGCGGCGCCCATCAGCACCACGCCGGCCCAGGGCTGGCGCAGGACGTGCGCGAGCGCGATGGCGTCGGTCCCCACTCCGTGCCGGTCCGCGATCTTGGCCAGCGCCGCTGGCGGGTCCACCGCGAGCCGCCCGTTGGCCAGGGTTTCCTTCACCAGCACCCGCCAGCCTCCAGTGTGCGCCTCGGCTAGGTACCGGCCCACGGACGGCTCCAGGGTGTTCCAGGTCGACTGCACGGCACCGAACAGCTGCCGCCCGCCGACCTCGATCTCCCAGGCGCGTTCGATGGTGTCGCCCTGCGCCGCGCCGCTGGTGGAGAAGCCCAGTAGCACCCCGGCGTCCCGGATCCGGGCCAGCTCGTGCTGCAGCGCCAGGTCCTCGAACAGCGGGCTGCCGGTGGTCAGCGAATGCACCTGGTACAGGTCGATGCGGTCGCCGAGCAGCGTCCGGGTCTCCGCCCACTGGGTGCGCAGGCGTTCCACCGAGTGCTCCTTGACCTCGTGCACCTCGGTTTCGATGCGCCACTGCGCGACGTAGGCGTAGCCCCACTTGCTGGACACCGTGACGTCCTGGTGGCCGCGTTCGCGCAGCCAGTCCGCGAGGAACTGCTCGGCGCTGCCGTAGGAGCGGGCCGTGTCCACCCAGCGGATCCCGTTGGCGTAGGCGGCGTCGAGCACCGTCCGGGTGCGTTCCCGCATGGCCTGCGCGGTGCGCTGCACGGGCAGCACGTCGGCGCGCCCGACATTGATGTAGGCGGGCCTACCGAGCGCGGCGAGGCCGAGTCCTAGGCGCTGTACGGGTTGTTGGGCTGGGATCATTCCTGGAAAGTAACCGCTGTCGCTGCGGCGCACAGCTCGGGGCCGCCACCCGCGCGAGGGTGGCGGCCCCGGCTGCTTCCTTACAGGTACTGGCCCGTATTGGTGGCCGTGTCGATCGCTCGACCGGACTCCTGGTTCTTCCCGCTGACCAGGGTGCGGATGTACACGATCCGCTCGCCCTTCTTACCGGAGATGCGGGCCCAATCATCCGGGTTGGTGGTGTTGGGCAGGTCCTCGTTCTCGGCGAACTCGTCGATGATGGCGTCCTGCAGGTGCTGCACGCGCAGACCCGGCTGGCGGGTCTCCAGCACCGACTTGATGGCCGCCTTCTTCGCCCGGTCCACGATGTTCTGGATCATCGCGCCCGAGTTGAAGTCCTTGAAGTACAGGACTTCCTTGTCGCCGTTGGCGTAGGTGACCTCCAGGAACCGGTTCTCCTCTGTCTCGGCGTACATCCGCTCGACCGTGGTCTGGATCATCGCCTCCACGCACGCGCCCTTGTCGCCGCCGAACTCCTTGAGGTCCTCCTCGTGGATCGGCAGCTCCTTGGTCAGGTACTTGGAGAAGATGTCCTTGGCGGACTCGGCGTCCGGACGCTCGATCTTGATCTTCACGTCCAGCCGGCCCGGCCGCAGGATCGCCGGGTCGATCATGTCCTCGCGGTTGGAGGCGCCGATGACGATGACGTTCTCCAGCCCCTCGACACCGTCGATCTCGCTGAGCAACTGCGGCACGATGGTGGTTTCCACGTCGGAGGAAACCCCGCTGCCGCGGGTCCGGAAGATCGAGTCCATCTCATCGAAGAACACGATCACCGGGGTGCCCTCGGAGGCCTTCTCACGAGCCCGCTGGAAGATCAGGCGGATGTGCCGCTCGGTCTCGCCGACGAACTTGTTGAGCAGCTCGGGGCCCTTGATGTTCAGGAAGTAGGACTTGGCCTGACCATCGTCGTCCCCGCGCGCGGCGGCGACCTGCTTCGCCAGGGAGTTGGCGACGGCCTTTGCGATCAGCGTCTTGCCGCAGCCTGGCGGGCCGTACAGCAGCACGCCCTTCGGCGGCCGCAGCTGGTACTCGATGTAGAGGTCGGAGTGCAGGAACGGCAGCTCCACCGCGTCCCGGATCTGCTCGATCTGGCCGGCCAGACCACCGATGTCCTGGTACCCGACGTCGGGCACCTCCTCCAGCACGAGGTCTTCGACCTCGGCCTTCGGCACGACGTCGTAGGCGTAGCCCGCCTTGCTGTCGACCAGCACCGAGTCGCCCGCCTTCAGGCCGGACGCGGCCAGTGGTTCGGTGACCCACACCACGCGTTCCTCGTCGGTGTGGCCCAGCACCAGCGCCCGAGGACT
Source organism: Saccharopolyspora sp. NPDC000995 (assembly GCF_053599315.1). NCBI lineage: Bacteria > Bacillati > Actinomycetota > Actinomycetes > Pseudonocardiales > Pseudonocardiaceae > Saccharopolyspora > Saccharopolyspora sp. NPDC000995. The sequence goes on along the minus strand of NZ_JBSFLZ010000007.1, from coordinate 22,160 downwards.
CTCCCCGACACCGCTGGACAGGAGCTCCCGGAAGGTGCAGACCTCACCGGTTTGCTCGAACGCACCAGACTCCACCACCGTCAGGGCCTCGTTGAGGCGCACTGACTGGCCCAGTCTCAGTTCCTCCGTCTCGACGTTGGGCGACACCGCCACCCGCATCTTGCGACCAGACGTGAACACGTCGACCGTGCTGTCCTCGTAGCGGTTCAGGAACACGCCGTAGCCACTGGGGGGCTGGGCGAGTCGGTCGACTTCTTCGCGCAGCGCCATCAGCTGGCCCCGCGCTTCCTTCAGGGTCTCGGTGAGCTTGGCGTTCCGTTCGGTGAGCTGACTCACTCTCTCGGATGCCTCGGCCAGCCGCTTTTCCAGCAACCGGACCTGTTGGGGAGACTCGTTGAGCCTGCGGCGCAGCAGCGCAACCTCGTCCTCCAGGAGACGAATCTGGCTGCGGAGTTCTGCGGAGCCACCGCTGTACTGCTCGCCGCCCTCCTCAGGCCGGCTGCCGGGACGGTCGTGCTGCATGTCGGCACCCTCCTCCCGTGCTCGTACCACCACGGTACCGGCGATCACCGACGACGGCGGCGTCGCTGATGCCCGCCGGATCGCCCAGCGTGCCACAAAAATCCGCGAATACCCACGAGGTGAGCCAGGTTGGTACCCGTGGGTCGGGAGATTTCCGGCCGAGCGGACACGTTGCGTTGACGATCATGGTCCGTTCGATACGTTCCGCGCCGGGTCGCGCGACCCCACGAGCACTGGTTTTCCGTTGCGCCACGCGGATCGCGGCAGCCTGCGGACATCTGGGTTAACCGACCCGGCAACCGGGTGGCGTTGCGGCAGCCCGCGGGATCGTCACACAGAGCACTTCTCCCATCATTTGGAACAACGGCGCTCGAAGACCACTTACGCGGGACGAAACGCTCCGTGACGATTAAATGCCGAAAAGTCCACTCCGCGCACCTCTCACCGCGGGCTCTGTTCTACTTACGGCCGCCGCGCACACCGCGGCCGTAAGCCGCACCACTCCGGGGAGGAGTTCATGACCTATCCGCCACAGCAACCTGGCCCGGGCGGGTGGGGCCAGCAACCCATGGGAAACGGATTCCCGCACCAGGGTCCGTCGGGAACGCCGCAGCAGCAGCCCGCCTGGTATGGCAACCAGCACACCGGCTGGGACCGGCAGCAGGAACAGCCGCAGCAGGCGCCCATGTCCCCGCAGTGGGGCAGCGAGTTCGGCCCCGCCTGGCTCCAGGAACCCAACGGCTTCGCCGACGTCGAGCCGCCGCAGCAGAAGAAGTCGAAGCTGCCGCTGATCCTCGGCCTGGTCGGGGCGCTGGTCGTCGTCGCCGCGATCGGCGTCGGGGTGTTCTTCTGGCAGGGCAGCGGCCCCGGCGGGGCCCGTCCGGTGGCCCAGGAGGTCGTGAACAAGGTCAACGCCGGTGACTTCGCCGGTGTCAGCAGCTTGTTCTGCAAGTCCAACAAGGCCGAGCTGGACAAGAACATGGACCAGCTCAAGCAGTGGAAGTTCAACATCAAGCTGGGCAACGTCACCGAGCGTGGCGACCAGGCCACCGCAGAGTTGACCGGAACCTACGAAGCCGACGGATCGTCCACACCTGTGGACCAGACGATGGGCCTGACCGTGGAGGACGGCGCCTGGAAGGTCTGCCAACTCGACCAGTGAGCCCGCAAGCCGAGAATTTCAAAACGGGGGAGGACCCATGACGTATCCACCGCAGCAGCCACCCGGACAGGGCGGCTGGGGGCAGCAGCCCGGCGGCCAGTACCCGCCCAGCGGTGGCCAGCCCCAGCAGGGCTACGGCCAGCCGGGCGGCGCGTACCCGCAGAGCGGGCCGCAGCCGCAGCAGGGCTTCGGCCAGCAGCCCCCGTACCCGCCGCAGGGCGGTGGGTACGACCAGCCGGGCTTAGACGCCCCGAAGAAGAAGTCCCCGCTCCCCTGGATCCTCGGCGGCGTCGGCGGCCTGGTCGTCATCGGCCTGGTGATCACCCTGATCCTGGTCTTCGCCAGCGGCGGCGCCGGCGACCCCCGCAAGGTCGCCCAGCAGGGCGTCGACAAGATCAACTCCAAGGACTTCGCCGGTCTGCAGCCGCTGGCCTGCAAGAAGGACCAGGAAGACTTCCAGAAGATGCTGGACACCTTCGAAGGCAAGAGTGGCGAGTTCGACGAGCTCAAGGAATTCGGCGTCACCGACTCCGACATCCAGAAGCTGATCGACGGCATGAAGATCGAGATGCAGCTGGGCGAGGTCAAGGACCACGGCGACAACACCGCCACGGCCAAGATCACCGGCAACGTCAGCATCACCGCCGACGTCGAGATCATGGGTCAGAACGTGGCCGACATGATCCCCGACCAGCCGATCGATGACGAGTTCAAGCTGGTCGTCGAAGACGGCTCCTGGAAGCTCTGCTGATCGACGCCTGACCACGTGCGCAGGCCCGTCCCCGGATCCGGGGACGGGCCTGCTCGCGTCAGCCCTTGCTCGGGCGGCGCTGCACCCGGGGTGGGATCACGCCGTCGGCCAGGCGGCGGGTGGTCAGGAGGAACGCTGTGTGGGCCACCATCCGGTGCTCGGGGCGGACCGCCATGCCCACCACGTGCCACGGGCGCAGGAGGGTTTCCCAGGCCTGGGGTTCGGTCCAGTTCTGCTGCTCGCGGATCGCCTCCGTGATCCGGGACAACTGGGTCGTCGTGGCGACGTAGACGATCAGCACCCCACCTGGGCGCAGCTTGCCGTGGACGGTTTCCAGGACGTCCCACGGCGCGAGCATGTCGAGCACCACCCGGTCGACCGGTTCGCCGTCGTACTCCTGCACGTCGCCCAGCCGCAGCGTCCAGTTGTCCGGCTTCTCGCCGAAGAATCGCCGCACGTTGCGCTCCGCGTGCTCCGCGTGGTCCTCGCGCACCTCGAACGACGTGACGCTGCCCGCCGGGCCGACCGCGCGTAGCAGGGAGCAGCTCAGCGCGCCAGATCCGGCACCGGCCTCCAGCACCCGCGCGCCCGGCCGGATGTCGCCCCACATCAAGATCTGCGCCGCGTCCTTCGGGTAGATGACCTGGGCGCCGCGGGGCATGGACAGCACGTAGTCGGCCAGCAGGGGGCGCAGCGCCAGGAACGACGTGCCGCCCGCCGAGGCCACCACCGAGCCCTCCGGCTTGCCGATCAGGTCGTCGTGCGCGAGCGCACCGCGATGCGTGTGATACTCCCCTCCCCGCTCCAGGACGACCGTGTACTTGCGGCCCTTCGGGTCGGTCAACTGGACCCGGTCGCCGGGCTGGAACTCACCGCTGACGGTGCTGCTCAACTGCTGCCTACCTTCTCCACGCTGGTACAGCACACCATCGTCGCAGAAGACCCGCCGTCACCCGCGACGGGAGCGCAAGGCGCTGCGGAGGTCCTCGCGGCGCAGCACTCCGCTCGGCCTGCCTTCGCCGTCGACCACCAGGAACTGCCAGGCCAGGACCGACTGGACGCGCTCCAGGATCGAGTCCGGGGTTTCGCTGTCGAGCAGGATGGTGTCCGGGTCCACCGGTTCGGCGGCTCGCTCGGCCGGTTCGTTGGGCGCGTGGGTCGCCAGCCGCTCCGCCGCGGTCTGGTCGAGCAGGCCGACCGCGATGCCGTCGGCGCGCACCAACACCACTCCCCGGCCCGCCGCCGCCAGCAGCGCATCGCCCACCGGGCTCTCCGCCGGGAGCTGCAGAACGGGGCGCACCAACTCGCGCAGCTCCAGCCCGGCCGGCCAGTTCTTGCGCTGCTCGGCAGCGTGCTCCGCGCTGGCCCCGGCAACCACGAACCACGCCATCAGCACGCACACGCCCAGCCGCAGCCACTGGTCCTGGGCGTCGTCGAGCAGCCCGACCAGCGCCCAGGCGATCAGGGCCGCGGCAACCGCTCCCGCGCCGATCACGCCCGCCGTGGTGCCCGCTGCGCGCTTGCCCGTGATCCGCCAGGTCAGCGCCCGCAGCATCCGGCCGCCGTCCAGCGGCAGCCCCGGCAGCAGGTTGAAAACGGCCACGGCCAGGTTCGCCACGCAGGTCTGCGCCACCAGCAGCCAGACCGCGCCGCCTGGCACCAGCGCGAACCAGCCGATGCCGGTGGCCACTGCCAGCACCATCGAGACCGCCGGCCCGGCCGCGGCGATCAGGCCCTCCTGGGTCGGTTTTGGTGGCGTCCGGGATATCTCTGACAGGCCGCCGAGCAGGAACAGCCGGACGCGCCGCACCGGCAGCCCCAGACGCAGCGCGACGATGCAGTGCCCGAGTTCGTGCAGCAGCACCGAAACCGCCAGCAGCACGGTGAACACCGCCGCCAGCACTGCGCTCTCCCAGATGCCCGCGTCCGGCAGGATCCGGCCCACCAGCGGCGTGTACAGCAGCACGATCAGCGCCGCCCCGAGCCACCACGACGGCGAAAGCAGCACCGGCACTCCGGCGACGCGGCACAGCAGCAGGCCGCCGTCGTTGAGCTTGGGCCGGGCAGGCGGGGATGCGGTCGACGGCATGCACGCAGGGTAGTGCGCCACGCGTGAGGCGGTTGTGATCCGTGCGGGGGGTGATCGCGTGTCGGCCCGCTCGTTTAGGGTTTCGGGCCATGGCGGAATCAGCGCAGGCGGCAACAGGCGGGACGCTCCAAGACGGCGGGACCAGGCGTCCTGCGCTGTCCCCGTCCCGCGCGAGCGACTTCAAGCAGTGCCCCCTGCTGTACCGGTTCCGCGCCGTGGACCGGTTGCCGGAAACGCCGACCAAGGCGCAGGTGCGCGGCACGGTGGTGCACTCGGTACTGGAGCGGCTGTTCGGGCTGCCGTCGGCCGAGCGCGACCCGGCGCAGGCGCGGGCGCTGCTGCAGCCGGCCTGGGAGGAGCTGCTCGCGCAGCAGCCCGAGCTGGGCGAGCTGTTCGACGGGTCCGACGACCCGGAGCTGGCGGGCTGGTTGGAGTCGGCGAATGCGCTGCTGGACGCCTACTTCGAGCTGGAGGACCCGCAGCGGCTCGAGCCGGAGGCCTGTGAGCTGCGGGTGGAGACCGAGCTGGACTCCGGGGTGCTGCTGCGCGGGTTCATCGACCGGGTCGACGTGGCCCCGACCGGCGAGATCCGGCTGGTCGACTACAAGACCGGTGCAGCGCCCCGGGAGATCGGCGAGGCCAAGGCGATGTTCCAGATGAAGTTCTACGCCCTGGTGCTGTGGCGCACCCGCGGCGAGATCCCGCGCCAGCTGCTGCTGATGTACCTGGCCAGCAAGCAGCGGTTGGCGTACACGCCGGAGGAGACGGAACTGCGCCGCTTCGAGCGCACCCTGGAGGCGATCTGGCAGGCAATCCTGCGGGCGGGCAAGACCGGCGACTTCCGGCCGAATCCGAGTCGCCTGTGCGACTACTGCGACCACAAGCCGCTGTGCCCGGCCTTCGGCGGCACCCCGCCGCCATACCCGGGCTGGCCGGAGCCCGACCCGGGCCCCGAATCCGTCCTCGACCGCACCGACTGACCGGACCCCGGGACCGCAGTTCCAACCGAAACCGCGCCCCCCGGGGCTCAGTCCTCGTAGGGGTCGTAGTTGGCGGCGGTGCCGAAGTCACCGGCCTGGGTGGGGTCGATGACCGCGAAGCGGGCGCCGGTGGGGTCCCGGAGAACCGCGACGCGGCCGATGCTGGAGTCGTACGGGTCCACCCGCACGCGGCCGCCGAGGGTGATCGCGTTGCGCAACAGCGCGTCGGTGCCGACCTCCGCGTCGACGCCGAGGTACAGCAGCCAGTGCGGCCGGGTGGATTCCGTGATGAACTCGCGGATCATGCTGACCCGGGCGCACACCGATTCGTCGCCGAGATACCAGACCGAGTAGTCCGAGCGGTGCTCGGTGCCGAACTGCTCGGCGCTGTAGCCGAACAGCTCCTGGAAGAAGTTGTCCGCGGTCTGCGCCTTGATGGTGACCAGTTCGGCCCACATCAGGGTGCCTGGCAGCCCGACGTCGAACTGCCAGGACTCCTCGGGTTCCAGCAGCCCGAACTCGGCATCGGCCGGCCCCACCAGCACGGTCTTGGTGCCCAACCGGGGCACGTGGTTGCGCGCAACGGTCACGACGGCGCCGTGGTTGACGGCCCGCTCGGTGAACTCCGCGCAGTCCGCCGTGGCCAGGTAGAGCCGCCACCGCGACTCGTCGCCGGAGGCGGCGCGCAGGCTCGCCACCGGGAACCCCTCGTGCAGGGCGATCACATGCTCGCCTGAGACCGGGTCGCTGTGGGTCTCGTACTCCCAGGCGAACAGCCCGGCGTAGAACTCGCGGGCCCGTTCCAGGTCCGTGGTGATCAGCTCTATCCAGCAGGGCATTCCCTCGTAGAGCTCCCACCGCGGCGCGGTTTTCCCCGGTACCACGACGGCCATTTCGTCACCCCACCCGGGTCGCTCAAGATCGTCCAGACCCCCCATTATCCGCAACGCGTGCGGCCCGGTGGGGCAGTCAGATCACAATCTGGTGGAGCATCCCGGCTTTTCGGACAACCGCGCGAGAAAAAGCCATGGCCACCCGTCCCAACCCCGCAGGGTGGGCCGGGGGCCATGGCGTTCGCTCCTTCAGCGCAGCCGTCAGAGGCGGCAGGCGCGGATGTCGGACGACAGGATCGCCTTGGCGCCGACGGCCGCGAGGCGGTCCATGATCGCCGGGGCCTCCTTGCGGGAGACCATCGCGCGCACCGCCACCCAGCGGTCGTCGGCCAGCGGCGACATGGTCGGCGACTCCAGGCCCGGGGTCACCTTGGTGGCGTCGTCGAGCAGCTCGCGCGGGCAGTTGTAGTCCAGCATCACGTACTGCTGGGCGAACACCACGCCCTGCAGCCGGGCGATGAGCTGGTTCTTCGCCTGCTCCTCGTCCGAGCCGCGCCGCTGGATGACCACCGCCTCGGAGTTGCAGATCTGGTCGCCGAAGGCCACCAGGCCGTGCTGGCGCAGCGTTCGGCCGGAGCCGACGACGTCGGCGATGGCGTCCGCGACGCCGAGCTGGATGGAGATCTCCACCGCGCCGTCGAGCCGGATGACGTCGGCCGTCACGCCGTGCTGCGCGAGGTCGTTGGCGACGAGCTTCGGGTAGGAGGTCGCGATCCGTTTGCCCTGCAGGTCCGCGACGGTCCACTCGTGCGGGCCCGCCGGGGCGGCGTAGCGGAACGTGGACCCGCCGAAGCCGAGCGCGAGCCGCTCCTCGACCGGCGCGCCGGAGTCGCGGGCCAGGTCGCGGCCGGTGAGCCCCAGGTCGAGCTCGCCGGAGCCGACGTAGATCGCGATGTCCTTGGGGCGCAGGAAGAAGAACTCGACGTTGTTGGCGGTGTCCAGGACGGTCAGGTCCCGCTGCTCATGGCGCTGCCGGTACCCGGCTTCCGCGAGCATCTCGGATGCGGGACCGGCCAGCGTGCCCTTGTTGGGCACAGCCACACGCAGCATGGGACTCGATCTCCTCGGTTATTCCTGGGTCGGGTTCACAGGTAGCGGTACACGTCCTGGAGGGACAGTCCGCGCCCCAGCATGATGACCTGCAGCCGGTACAGCAGCTGCGAGATCTCCTCGGCGAGCTGTTCGTCCGATTCGTGTTCGGCGGCGATCCACACCTCGCCGGCCTCTTCGAGGACCTTCTTGCCCTGGGTGTGCACCCCGGCGTCGAGCGCGGCTACCGTCGCCGAGCCTTCCGGGCGGGTACGGGCCCGTTCTTGCAGTTCGGCGAACAACTCGTCGAAGGTCTTCACAGTGCACGATCCTTGCATCCCGGGTCGCCGAACTCGACGGCGGACCCGATCGTTCGCGGGTTCCACTACAACGCGTCACCTGGTGGCCACCTCACCGGAACCCGGTGGTCGCCTCCAGTGCCGAGCCCAGCGTGTCCTTGATCATGGCCAGCGCGGCGCCCCGCGGGCTCGACCGGCCGCCGGTGACGGCCACCGCTCCGGCGTCGCCGCAGTCGTAGCGCACCGCCTTCTCCGGCCCGACCAACGCCCCGAGCGGGCCAGCCACCGGCTCGGCGCGCAGCTCGACCCGGACCAAGCCGGGCTCGTCGCGCGACGCGCCGGCGACCTGCCGGAGCCGATGCCCGTCGGCGGCGGCCGGCAGCGGTTCTCGGATCGGCTCCGCTTCGACCGCGGTATCCGCCGGGTCCCAGCCCCACAGCAGGCCGGTGAGCAGCCGCAGCTTGGTCGCCGCGTCCTTGCCGGCGAGGTCGGCGGTGGGATCGGCTTCGGCGATGCCGAGCCGCTGGGCTTCGGCGACCGCCCCGGCGAGCTCCCGGCCAGCGGCGATCCGGTCGAGGACGAAGGTCGCGGTGCCGTTCAGGCAGCCCTGCACGGCGCGGACGTCGAAGCCGCGCAGCACCGATCGGGCCAGGTCACCGGCGGGCATCGCGGCCCCGGTGGCCCCCGAGATCCGCACCGACCGCCCGGCCCGCCGCGCGGTCTCCTCGAGCTGCCGCCAGTGCGTTAGCAGGTGCGACTTCGTCGCGGTCACGACGTCCGCGCCTTGCCGCAGCGCCTGCAATGCATCCAGCGCGGGCTGCTCACCGCCGTCGGAAGGCACAGCCTGCGCCAGCACCCGGGCACCGGTTCGGGCGAGCAGTTCGGTGACCTCCTCTGCGGGAGCCCACCGCTCGCGGGGCGGCACGGCGTCGGCGATTTCGGTCTGCGAGCTGCGACCACGCACGGCGACCACGTGCAGGTCAGCGCCGTACTGGTCGCGCCATTGCGCGCGGTGCAGCCGGACGAGTTCGACGTACTCGCGTCCGACCGGGCCGTACCCGACGAGGAGGATCGGGACTTCGATCATTATGCCGCTCGCACGAACAGCTCGCCGAGGGCGGCGAAGTCCACGTCCGCCAGCGAGTCGCACAGCACCCGGTGCGGACCGGGTTGCAGCGGCACCTCGCACGGTATGGCGATCACCAGGCAGCCGGCGGCTTCCGCCGAGGCCACGCCGGTCGGTGAGTCTTCGATCGCGACGCAGTCCGCGGGGTCCACGCCGAGTAGTCGCGCGGCCTTCAGGTACGGCTCGGGGTCGGGCTTGTTCTTGCCGTCCACCTCGTCGCCGCAGACCGTCAGGTCGAACGAACCGCGGCCGAGGGTCTCCAGCGCGAGCTCAGTCAGGGACCGGATCGTGGAGGTCACGAGCGCGGTGGGGATGCCCAGCTCGCGGGCCTCGCGCAGCGCCTCCTGCGCGCCCGGCCGCCACGGCAGGCCCTGCTCGAACAGCTCCTCCATGCGGGCCGCGACCCACTCCGCCGCCGTGTCGACCTCGGCAGTGCTGATTTCTTCCGGGGTGTCCGCAATCCCAACATCGGCCAACAACATCCGCATGCTGCGCGTCATGTTGGAGCCGACCATCGCCTCCCTGGTGGCGTCGGTGAGCACGCCCCCACGATGCCTTGCGTAGTCGCCCAGCGCGATGGTCCACAACTTCTCGGAGTCGACGAGGGTGCCGTCCATGTCTAACAGCACTGCGGCGGGCGAGGTCTGACCGGCGTCGCGGGTCACTCGGGATTCTCCATTCCGGGAGGAGTTTGGGCCAAGGCCGCCTCCAGTACAGCACCCCGGGCCCGACCTCCCCCAGCGAAAGTGTTCAATCCCTCGTCAGATCAGGTGTTGAAGTACTTGGCTTCCGGGTGGTGAGCGACGATCGCGTCGGTGGACTGCTCCGGGTGCAGCTGGAACTCCTCGGAGAGGGTCACGCCGATCCGTTCCGGTTGCAGCAGGTCGACGATCTTGGCGCGGTCCTCCAGGTTCGGGCAAGCGCCGTAACCCAGGGAGAAGCGCGCGCCGCGATAGCCGAGCCGGAAAAATTCCTCCACTGTGGACGGATCATCAGCCGCCACCGGGACGCCGGAGGCGAACAGCAGTTCCTGGCGGACGCGGCGGTGCCAGTACTCAGCCAGCGCCTCGGTGAGCTGCACCCCGAGGCCGTGGAGCTCCAAGTAGTCGCGGTAGGCGTTGCGGGCGAACAGCTCGTTGGCGTGGTCCGCGATCGGCTGGCCCATCGTGACCAGCTGCAACGGCAGCACGTCCACCTGCCTGGACTCCTCGGCGCGCTCCCGCGAGCGAAAGAAGTCCGCGAGGCACAGGTGCCGGTCGCGGGCCTGCCGGGGGAAGGCGAAGCGGTAGCGCTCTGGCGCATCCGCCTCGTCCTTTTCCAGCACGACCAGGTCGTCACCTTCGGACACGCACGGGAAGTAGCCGTAGACCAGCGCCGCGTGCTGCAGGATCCCCTCGGTGGCGAGCTCGTCCATCCAGTACCGCAGCCGCGGGCGCCCCTCGGACTCGACCAGTTCTTCGTAGGACGGACCGCCTTTCGCGCCGCGCAGCCCCCACTGGCCGAGGAAGGTGGCCCGCTCGTCCAGGTAGGCGACGTACTCGCCGACCGGCACGCCGCGCACCTCGCGCCGCCCCCAAAACGGCGGCGTCGGCACCGCAACGTCGGCAGCCACGTCCGAGCGGCTCACCGGCGCGGGTTCCTCCACCAGTGCCTTGCGCATCTCGGCGATCCGCAGCGACCGTTCCCGGCGGGCCCTGCGCTCGGCCTTCTTCGCCTCCTCGGCCCGGTCCGCAACCACCACGCCGCCGCGCTTGCGAGCCATGATGGAGTCCATCAGCCGCAGGCCCTCGAAGGCATCGCGGGCGTAACGCACTTCGCCCTCGTACAGCTCGTCGAGGTCGCTGTCCACATAGGACCGGGTCAGCGCCGCGCCACCGAGCAGCACCGGGAACTTCTCGGCCACTCCCCTGGCGTTGATCTCCAACAGGTTCTCCTTCATGATCACCGTGGATTTCACCAGCAGCCCGGACATGCCGATGGCGTCCGCGCCGTGCTGCCGCGCGCTGTCCAGGATCGTGCCGATCGGCTGCTTGATGCCCAGGTTGACCACGTTGTACCCGTTGTTTGACACGATGATGTCGACGAGGTTCTTGCCGATGTCGTGCACGTCGCCCTTGACCGTGGCCAGCACCAGGGTTCCCTTGCCGCCGGCGGATTCCTTCTCCATATGCGGCTCCAGGTAGGCGACCGCGGCCTTCATGACCTCGGCGGACTGCAGCACGAACGGCAGCTGCATCTGCCCGGAACCGAACAGCTCGCCCACGACCTTCATTCCGGCCAGCAGGTTCTCGTTGATGATCTCCAGCGGCGGCTTCTCCGCCATCGCCACGTCCAGATCCGCTTCGAGCCCGTTGCGCTCGCCGTCGACGATCCGCCGCTCCAGCCGTTCGTAGGGCGGCAGCGCCGCGAGTTCCTCGGCGCGCGAGGCACGGCTGGACTTCGCGGTCTGGCCCTCGAACAGCTCCATCAGCCGCTGCAGCGGATCGTAGCCGTCGCGGCGCCGGTCGTAGACCAGGTCGAGCGCGACCTGCCGCTGCTCGTCCGGGATTTTGTTCATCGGCAGGATCTTCGAGGCGTGCACGATCGCGGTGTCCAGCCCCGCTTCCCGGCACTCGTTGAGGAACACCGAGTTCAGCACCTGCCGGGCCGCCGCGTTCAGTCCGAAAGAGACATTCGAAACCCCCAGCGTGGTGCGGACTTCCGGGCGCGTTCGCTTGAGCTCGCGGATCGCCTCGATGGTCTCGATGCCGTCGCGGCGCACCTCCTCCTGGCCAGTGGAGACCGGGAAGGTCAAGGTATCGACGATGATGTCCGACTCCGCCAACCCCCAGTTGCCGGTCAAGTCGTCGATGATCCGGTTGGCGATTCGCAGCTTCCAGTCCTTGGTGCGGGCCTGTCCGTCCTCGTCGATGCACATCACCACGACCGCCGCGCCGTGCTCGCGGACCAGCTCCACGACCCGCCGGTAGCGGGAGTCCGGGCCGTCGCCGTCCTCGTAGTTGACGGAGTTGACCACGCACCGGCCACCAAGCCGTTCCAGCCCGGCGCGCAGCACCGGAGGCTCGGTGGAGTCCAGCATCACCGGCAGAGTCGAGGCGGTGGCCAGCCGCGCGGCCAGCTCGGCCATGTCGGCGGTCCCGTCGCGGCCCACGTAGTCCACGCAGAGGTCGATCAGGTGCGCGCCGTCGCGGGTCTGGGCCTTGGCGATCTCGACGCAGTCGTCGTAGTCACCGGCCAGCATCGCGTCGCGAAAAGCCTTGGAGCCGTTGGCGTTCGTGCGCTCGCCGATCACCAGCACCGACGCGTCCTGGTCGAACGGCACCGCCTGGTACAGCGAGCTGACGCCCGGCTCGGGCCGCGGCTCGCGCGGCGGCGGGTCCAGTTCCCGCACCGCCTCGACGACCTGCCGGATGTGCTCGCCGGTCGTGCCGCAACAGCCGCCGACCAGGCGGGCACCGAAGTTGGTGACGAACTCGGCGAGCGCCTCGGCCAGTTCCTCCGGGGTCAACGGGTACACCGCTGCGCTGGGCCCGAGCTCGGGCAGCCCGGCGTTGGGCATCACCGACAGCGGCACGCGCGAGTGCTTGGCCAGCTGCCGCAGGTGCTCGCTCATCTCCGCCGGCCCGGTGGCGCAGTTCATCCCGATCAGGTCGATGCCCAGCGGCTCCAGCGCGGTCAGCGCGGCGGTGATCTCGGTGCCCAGCAGCATCGTGCCGGTTGTCTCCACGGTCACCTGCGCGATGATCGGCACCCGCCGCCCGGCCCGCCCCATGCCGCGCTTGGCGGCCAGCACCGACGCCTTGGTCTGCAGCAGGTCCTGCGAGGTCTCCACGAGAACCGCGTCGATCCCGCCGTCGAGCATGCCGACGGTCTGCTCCTCGTAGGCGTCGCGCAGCGCCTGGAAGCCCACGTGCCCCAGCGTCGGCAGCTTGGTGCCCGGCCCCATCGCGCCCAGCACGAACCGGGGCTGCTCGACGGTGGCGAACTCGTCGGCGCACTCCCGCGCCAGCTGCGCGCCGCACTCAGCCAACTCGCGGATGCGCTCGGCGATGCCGTACTCGCCGAGGTTGGCCAGGTTCGCGCCGAAGGTGTTGGTCTCGATGGCGTCCGCCCCGGCCGCCAGGTACCCGCGATGCACGTCGCGCACCACGTCCGGGCGGGTGGCGTTGAGGATCTCGTTGCACCCCTCCAGCCCCGCGAAATCGTCGAGCCCCAGCGGCACCTCCTGCAGCATGGTGCCCATCGCGCCGTCGGCGACGAGGACTCGGCGCTCCAGCGCCTCCAGCAGGGGTGACCAGGGAGAATGCGGCATACCAATCAGCGTACGAGCGGCGGCCAACCAGATTCCCACACTGTGGTACCGGCTGGTGGCCTGTCGTGGTGACCAGTGGGGCTGTGGTACCCGGCTCCCTCAAATCACGCCGTGGTGTTGCAGGTAGCGGAACACGAGGATGCCGGGGAGCACGGGCAGCCAGTAGGTGAGCAGGCGGGAGATGAGCACCGCCGTGATCGCCGCGGTCGCCGGTACCCCGATGGCGCCGAGGCCGGCCAGCAGCACCGCCTCGACGGCGCCGAGCCCGCCGGGCGAGGGCACCAGGTGGCCGAGGGTGTTGCCGATGATGAACACGACCGTCACCGCCACCCACGAGAAGTCCGGGTGCAGCGCGGCCAGCGAGGCCGCCAGGCCGAGGCCCGAGACCACCAGGTAGCCCAGCGCGCCGCCGAACAGCTGGAGCGCGCGCACCGGGTGGCGCAGCGTCTCCAGCAGTTCGCGCCCGACCTCCACCGACGGTGCGACGATCCGGCGGCGGCCGAAGGGCGAGGCCACCACCACAGCGGCGACCACCAGCACCGCGACCGCGGCGACCACCACCGGCCAGGCGGTCGGGATCGAGAGGCTGGTGAACGTCCCGGACAGCCCGACCGCGAACACCCCGAACACGGCCACCACGAACGCCACCGCTCCGGTGCCCGCCTGGTTCAGCAGCGTCACCCCGACCGCCACCCGCCGCCGCAGCCCGAGCCGCTCCATATACACCACGTTGATGCCGAAGAACCCGGCACCACTGGGCGTGGTGCGCCCGGTGAACGCAGCCGCCACCTGCACGAGGAGGGTCTGCCAGAACGGCAGCGGAACCCGGCTGGAACCCTGCACGGAGATCGACGACAGCAGGATCGCCAGGAATCCGGTCGCCACCGCCACGCCCAACCAGACCCAGTTCGCGTGCTGCACCGCCGTGAGCACCGCGCCCATGCTGGACAGCTCCGGGAGCAGCAGGTAGACGGCTGCGGCGATGAGCAGCAGGCCGATCACCGTGATCGGGCGGACCGGCGAGCGGAACCCCGGGATGGGCAGGCCCAACCCGTCGGCCAGGACTTCGCGCAGTTCGGGCAGCAGGAAGCGGCCGTGCGGTGCCTGGTTCCTGATCCGCCGGGGCAGCGCCAGCGGGACCAGGTTCCGCAGGGCGGCCGCGAGCTGCTCGGCGGACAGCGCGCGGAGCGCGGTGGACACCGTGCGCTCGGTGCCGACCACCGTCGCCAGCGAGAGCATCCCCTCGGCCAGGTCCTGGGCGCAGCGCGCCTCGTCCGCACCCGCATGGCTGAACGTGAAGCTCAGCAGCCAGGGCCGGTTCTCGTCGTCCACCAGGATGTTCTTCGCGCGCAGGTCGTGGTGGGCGATGCGGGCCCCGGCCAGGGCCGCGAACTGCGCCCAGATCGCCGCCAGCAGCTCGTCGTCGATGTCCTCGCCCCGCATCTCCGACAACCTGCGTCCGCGCACCTGCCCGACCACCAGAAGCGCAGGCGCGTGCTTGACGTCGCAGGCCAGCACGACCTGCGGGGTGCGCACACCGGCCCGCTCGGCCAGCAGCGTCACGTAGGCCTCGTGCTCCACCTCGTGGTGCGGGGTCGACAGCCGCGGCTCGTCTTGGACGTCGAGCAGTGTGAGCAACCGTTTGATCTTGTACCAGGGCCCGGCGCGGCGGCTCATCCGCCGCACCACCTTCACCCGCAGCGTCCGCCCGTCCCCGGTCCGCACCGCGAACTCGCGCGGCACAAGCAGCCGGTGCCGCAACGCGACGATCGAGACCGGTTCCAGCCCGGCCAGCTCCAACTCGCCGAAGATCACCTTCTCGGAGACCTTCCGCCCGGGTGCTCCCCAGACGAGGTGGCAGAGCATCCCGACGCCCCAACCAAGCAGCGCGCCACCCACCGTGTCCAGCGGCAGCTGGACACCCAGGTGGACCACGGCCACGCCTACCAGCACGGTGAGCCCCCAGCCGACGCGCCGCGCGTGCCTACCCAGGTAGGGCGCGGCGACCACCGCCAGCACCGTCACGATGGCCACTTCGCTGGCGGGGAACGGGAATCCACCCGGCGGCTCGAAGATCGGCGCGGGCACCGCCCGGGCGGGCAGCACTTGGTGCATGACCTGGGCGAGGCCCCAGGTCAGCGCGCCCGACCCCGCGCACAGCAGCGCAACCCGGATCCAGCCGAAGTACATCGCCACTGCGGTCACCCCGGCGATCCCGGCCCAGCTCCCGAGCCAGCCCAGCACCACCCACACCGGATCGGAGATCGCCGGGATCCGCGCGAACTGCTGGTAGATCGCCACCTCGACGGGGTTGGCGGGCACCAGCACCAGCAGCACGCTCAGCGTGAGCAGCCCGCCGGCGACGAGCAGCTTGGCGAGGTCCGCCGGGCGGCGGCCGATCGACAACCGCAGCCGGGACCTCGGGGATATCCCAGTCCCCTCGCTTGGCGATCCGGTGCTGTCCACTTGTTAGATCGGGTTCCTTCTCCGCTGACACCCACGGTGACTTGGGTAAAGGGTCTTGCCACCGAAACCTCACGTCAAACCGGCAACCGGTGGTGCCCGGACGGTCATGAGCGGTGCACGGATGTCGGGCGCTCACGTCGGCGTGGCGTCGTAGGCTGGCGCCGTGACCGATCGCGACGCACACAACACCGCACAACCGCGCGCCGAACTGCCCCAACTGACCGATCCGATCGTGGTCAGCGCTTTCGAGGGCTGGAACGGCGGGCTTACACAACCGCCGCGATCGCGCCGTAGCTTCGGAGGGAGGTTCGCGTGAGCGACAAGCAAGACCTTCCCCAGCTTGAGAGCCCCATCGTCATAGCTGGATTCGAGGGCTGGAACGATGCCGGCGACGCCGCCAGCTCCGCGATCGAGCACCTCCAGCTCATCTGGGACGCGACGCCGTTGAGCGAGATCGACCCGGACCCGTACTACGACTTCCAGGTCACCCGTCCGACGGTGAAGCTGGTGGACGGCATCACCCGCCAGGTCTCCTGGCCGACCACCCGGCTGACGGTCTGCCGCCCGCCCGGCTGCGATCACGACGTGGTGCTGGTGCACGGCATCGAGCCGAACATGCGCTGGCGGGCGTTCTGCGCCGAACTCGTGGAGCAGATCGAGCGGATCGGGGCCCGCACCGTGGTCACCCTCGGAGCGCTGCTCGCGGACGCTCCGCACACCCGGCCGGTGCCGGTCAGCGGCGCGGCCTACGACACCGACTCGGCGGCCCGGTACGGCCTGGAGCGCTCTCGCTACGAGGGCCCGACCGGGATCGTCGGGGTCTTCCAGGACGCCTGCGTGCAGGCCGGGATCCCGGCGATCTCGTTCTGGGCGGCGGTGCCGCACTACGTTTCGCAGCCACCGTCGCCGAAAGCGACCCTGGCGCTGCTGCACCGGGTCGAAGACGCGCTCGACGTCGAGGTTCCGCTCGGCAACCTGCCGGAGCAGGCCGAGGAATGGGAGCAGACGGTCAGCGAGATGGCGGAGGAAGACGAGGACGTTCGCAACTACGTTCGCGCACTGGAGGAGCGCGGGGACGCCGAGGTCAAGCTGACCGAGGCCAGCGGCGACGCGATCGCGGCGGAGTTCGAGCGCTATCTGCGCCGCCGCGGGCCCGGCGGCAAGGGCCCGTTGGGTCCCGGCCCCGGCTGACCGGCAGCCAGGGCCAGCCGCACAGAAAAGGGACAGCGAAAAGGCGAACGGAAGCCGGGATCCCGGCTTCCGTTCGCCTCGGTGTCGATCAGCGGTCTCAGAGCTCGACGCCGAGGAGCGCGTCGACGGCGGTGCGGATCAGCTGCGGCGCGCCCCGGTCGGCGCCGCCGGAGGTCAGCGCCTCGTGGGCCCAGGCGTCGATCGCGCGCAGCGCCTGCTGGGTGTCCAGGTCGTCGGACAGCCGCTCGCGCAGCCGTGCGACGGCCGGCTGCGCTGCCGGAGCCGCATCCAGCGCAATGGCCTCCCGCCACCGGGCCAGGCGCGCGGAGCCGTTGATCAGCGCGTCATCCGTCCACGACCGGTCGGTGCGGTAGTGACCGTCCAGCAGCGCCAGCCGGATGGCCATCGGGTCCACCCGGTCACCGCGCAGCCGGGACACGAACACCAGGTTGCCCTTGGACTTCGACATCTTCTCGCCGTCCAGGCCGATCATCCCGGCGTGCACGTAGTGCTTGGCGAACGGGAACTCGCCGGTCAGCGACTCGGCGTGCGCGGCGCTGAACTCGTGGTGCGGGAAGATCAGGTCCGAGCCGCCGCCCTGGACGTCGAAACCGAGGCCGAGCCGGTTCAGCGCGATCACCGAACATTCCAGGTGCCAGCCCGGTCGACCGGCGCCGAGCTCAGACTCCCAGGACGGTTCGCCGTCGCGGGCCATCCGCCACAGCAGCGCGTCCAGTGGGTGCTCCTTGCCGGGCCGTTCGGGGTCTCCGCCGCGCTCGGCGAAGAAGGCGCGCATGGTCGCTTCGTCGTAGTTGGACTCGTAGCCGAAGTTGCCGGAGGCCTGGTGCCGGAAGTAGATGTCGGGGTGCTCGCCGTCGACCCGGTAGGCCGCACCCGAGGCCAGCAGCTTGCCGACCGCCTCGACGATCTCCGGGATGGACTCGACCGCGCCGACGAAGTCTGCCGGCGGCACCACCCGCAGCGCCTCCATGTCCTCGCGGAACAGCGCGGTCTCGCGCATCGCGAGCACGATCCAGTCCTCGCGATCCCGCTCGGCGCGCTCCAGCAGCGGGTCGTCGATGTCGGTGACGTTCTGCACGTAGTGCACCTGGTGACCGTTGTCCAGCCAAACCCGGTGGATCAGGTCGAACGCCAGGTACGTCGCGGCGTGGCCGAGATGGGTCGCGTCGTACGGCGTGATGCCGCAGACGTACATCCTCGCGACGGACCCGGGTTCGGTGGGCCTGACCTCACCGGCAGCGGTGTCGAAGAGGTGCAGCGGGCTGGGTGTGCCCGGCACCTGAGGCACGGGAACCGATGACCAGGGTTGCATGTATCCGACCTTAAACGTCCGGGGCGGGCGGACGCCCCCGACCGGACCATCGGCCGTATCACATGGTGGGAGGATCGGCGACTTCCCGACTCCGCATCGAGTGCAAAAAAAATCTTGTCGAAGTAAGCCATACTTAGGTTGGTAATTAACCGGACCTGGCCGCCAAAAGATCAGTTAGCCGAGCGGAAAAATCGGACGAATCAACGCGGAACCATCCGTTCTGATCGTCCGAATTCGTCCCTTCGCAACGCCGGCGCCGAAGTGGGATTATTCACTTTAGAAGTCTAATATTCGCACGTCAGAGGCTCGATAACGGCTCGTTCAACCGGACTGAAAAGTCAAATCGGACAGTTGTGGCGCACACAGATCTTCACTCGAATGGCTGGACATGGGCATCCCGCTAAGTATGATCAAGGCCCATACGAAAGGACGCAAACGCGAATCCGCGACATGGCGAGTTGATCGGCGGAGAACCGACAATTCGCGCAGACCCCGGTACCCGGGTGAAACCATCCGGCTCCGGCGAAGCAGGTGGAGGCGATCGGTGACATCGGTACGCGTGGAGCGGCTCTACAAGATCTTCGGGCCACAGCCGACGGAGCTGGTACGCCGCCTGGAGGCGGGAGCCGACCAGGAAGAGATCAAGGCGGCGGGTGCCACCGCCGCGGTGGTGGACGCATCGTTCGAAGTCGGAGAGGGCGAGACCTTCGTCGTGATGGGGCTGTCTGGCTCCGGTAAGTCGACGCTGATCCGCATGCTCAACGGGCTGCTCACCCCCACTTCGGGCCAGGTGCTCGTCGACGCCGAGGACATCACCGGTATGTCCGCCCCGGCGTTGCGGGCGATGCGCCAGCAGAAGATGAGCATGGTGTTCCAGCACTTCGCCCTGTTCCCGCACCGAACGGTGCTGGACAACGCAGGCTACGGGCTGCAGATCCGGGGCACGAGCAAGTCCGAGATCGCGGAGAAGGCGCGCGAGGCGCTCAGCCTGGTCGGCCTGGAGGGCTGGGAGGACCGCTACCCGCAGCAGCTCTCCGGCGGTATGCGGCAGCGCGTCGGACTCGCCCGCGCCCTGGCCGCCCAAACGGACGTGCTGCTGATGGACGAGGCGTTCAGCGCGCTGGACCCGCTGATCAAGCGGGAGATGCAGGACCAGCTGCTGAACCTCAACGCCAAGCTCGGCAAGACCATCATCTTCATCACCCACGACCTAAACGAGGCGATGCGGCTCGGTGACCGCATCGCGATGATGCGGGCGGGGCGGATCGTGCAGATCGGCACCGCCGAGCAGATCCTCAACGAGCCGGCCGACGACTACGTCGCCACGTTCGTCAAGGACGTCGACCGCAGCCGGGTGCTCACCGCGGCGTCTATCGCAGAGCCGCAGGGCAACGCCCCTCCCGGGGAGGATCCGGTGCCCGCCGACACGCCGATGGCGGACCTGTTCGCCCGGATGAGCGCCCGCGCGGTGCCGGTCCCCGTGGTCGACGAGCAGCAGCGGGTGGTCGGCGTGGTCACGCCGACGGCGGTGTTCAGGGCACTGTGCCGGGAGGCGCCGGCGGCTGGCGACGGCGAACGCGCCGAGATCGAGGAGGCCTCCGATGTCTAATGCGTTCCTGCACGCCGCCCAGTTCGAGCTGCCGCGGATCCCCGTCGGCGCCTCCTTCAAGGCCCTGGTCGACTGGCTCGAGAGCAACATCGGCCCGGTGTTCGACTTCATCACCCTGGTGCTGGTCTCGGCGGTGTCGGGCCTGACCTACGCGCTGACCTTCCTGCCCGAGCTGGTCATGGTGCTGTTGTTCACCGCGCTGGCGCTTTGGCTGCGCAGCTGGCGGTTCGCGCTGTTCAGCCTGATCGGCTTCGGGCTGATCGCCAGCATGAGGGAGTTCCAGGCCGCGATGGAGACCCTTTCGCTGGTGCTGGTGGCCAGCGTCATCGCGGTGCTGATCGGCGTCCCGCTGGGGATCCTGGCGGCGCGCAATTCGCGGGTCCGCATGGTCGTGCGGCCGGTGCTGGATCTGATGCAGACCATGCCGGCCTTCGTCTACCTGATCCCGGCCATCATCTTCTTCAACATCGGGGAGACGCCGGGCGTAGTGGCGACCGTGATCTTCTCGCTACCGCCGGCGGTCCGGCTCACCGAGCTGGGGATCCGGCAGGTGGACAAGGAGGTAGTCGAGGCGGGTGAAGCGTTCGGCGCACCGAGCCGCAAGATCCTCACCGGCATCCAGCTGCCGCTTGCGATGCCGTCGATCATGGCGGGCATCAACCAGGTAATCATGCTGTCGCTATCGATGGTGGTCATCGCGGGGATGGTCGGCGCCCCGGGGCTGGGCACCGACATCTACCAGGCGGTCACCCGGGTCCAGCTGGACCTGGGCTTCGAGGCCGGCCTGTCGGTGGTGATCCTCGCGGTCTACCTGGACCGGATCACCGCCGTGCTCTCGGACCGCTCGCCGGTCGCGCGGGCGGAGCGTAAGGCGGCCCGGACCGGATGAGGTTTTCGCAGAAAGGCAGGGCAGGAATGTTCACCGGAAGAAGATCAAGACGTCTTCTCGCTCTCCTCGCCGCGCTGGTCGCCCTGGTGGCGGTAGCCGCGGGGTGCGGCGGTCGCTCGGCGCAGACCGGCCAGCAGGCGAAGGCGATCAACATCGGCTTCATCGCGTGGGACGAAGACATCGCGGTCACCCACCTCTACAAGGTGCTGCTGGAGCAGAAGGGCTACAAGGTCAACACCCAGGAGCTGGAGGCCGGCCCGATGTACGCCGGGCTCGCGCAGGGCAACATCGACCTGTTCCTGGACGCTTGGCTGCCGCAGACGCACGCCGACTACTGGAAGCAGTACGGCCCGCAGCTGGAGGACCTCAACGTCTGGTACGACCAGGCGACGCTGAACATCGCGGTGCCCAAGTACATGACCGACGTGAACTCGATCGCCGACCTCAAGGGCAGGGGCCCGGAGTTCAAGGGCGTGATCACCGGTATCGACCCGGGCGCCGGGCTTACCCGCATCACCAAGGACAGCGCGATCCCGGCCTACGGGCTCACCGGCGAGTACACCCTGCAGACCTCGTCGACAACCGCGATGCTGGCCTCCTTGGAGAAGGCGACCAAGGACCAGAAGCCGATCGTGGTCACGCTGTGGCACCCGCACTGGGCCTACGCCCGCTACCCGATCAAGGACCTCCAGGACCCGCTGGGTGCGATGGGCAAGGCCGAGCAGGTCCACGCGATCGGCCGCAAGAACTTCAGCCAGGACTTCCCCGAGGTCACCGAGATGGTGAAGAAGTTCAAGCTGGACGACGTCCAGCTCGCGTCGCTGGAGAACGCGATCAACAGCGCGGAGAAGGGCAAGGAGGACGACGCCGCGCGGAAGTGGGCGTCGGAGAACCAGGCCGTGGTGGCCAACTTCTTCACCCCCTGAGCCAACGGCGAGCGGGAGGCCGGTGGGCGCGACCACCGGCCTCCGCGTTGCTGCTACTGGGGTTTCCGGATTCCGTCGATCGCCCTACGTAAGCCGCAGCTGCTGGTTGAAGCGAACGGACCGTTCACGCCAATAGACGGGGCGGGTTCTAGCGATCCCCGCAACACCCTGGATTTCAGGGAGTTGCGGGGATCGTGGTTTCTGGAGAGTTGAGGGCGAGGTTCTTCGAGGGGCTGGTTTCACCGCGGGAGTGGTCCGGTTCTGCCTCGCCAACCGGGGTGTGGTGGACGGCCTGTTCGCTTCGGTAGACGACACGAACGGTCCGTTCGCCCCGTTCATCAGTTGTGAGCCCGGGGCTGTTCACCTCGATAGACGACACGAACGGAAGCTCCGTTCGCTTCACGCCCGCACCTTCCCAAACAGCCCCAACACCGCGCCGAAATTAACCAGCAGGGTCTCCACCGATCCTGGTGGTTAATTGGTTTAGGCTGCCAGGCTGAGTTCGAGGCGGGCGAGGTGGCTGGTGCGGGTCCGGTCGAGCGGGTGGCTGTTCCACCAAGCGTCGAGTCTGATCAGGTTCAGT